>JABJHA010000023.1 GCA_018662005.1 Rhodospirillaceae bacterium
AATGGGAGACCTTCGCAGTCAGATGCGCGAAGCAGGTGCCAGTTTTAAAGTCACCAAGAATCGGCTCACGCGGCGTGCTCTTGAGGGCACGACATACAGTTCCCTAAGCGACATGTTCATCGGACCGACGGCTATTGCCTATTCGGACGACCCGGTAGCTGCCGCCAAAGTGGCTGTTAAATTCGCTAAGAAAAACGACAAACTGATTGTGCTGGGTGGCGCTCTTGGTAAAGACCTTCTCGATGTTAATGGCGTAAAGGCTCTTGCCAGCCTGCCAAGCCTCGATGAGTGTCGCGCCAAGATCGTCGGTATGATCAGCACCCCCGCAACCCGTATCGCCGGTATCCTTCAGGCACCCGGTGGACAGATTGCGCGTGTGATTGGTGCAAAAGCAGCACAAGGCGAAGCCGCTTAAGTTACAAACCGATTCTTATAACTCGATTACGACAGTTCAAGCCCAAGGAGATATGTTAAAATGGCTAATCTAGATCAGATCGTTGAAGATCTTTCGAGCCTGACCGTCATGGAGGCGGCCGAGCTTTCTACCCTTCTCGAAGATAAATGGGGCGTCTCTGCAGCCGCTCCGGCTGCTGCTGCCGCTGGCCCTGCCGCCGGTGGTGGAGAAGCCGCTGAAGAAAAGACCGAATTTGAAGTTGTTCTGGCCGCCTTTGGCGACAAGAAGATCAACGTCATTAAGGAAGTTCGCGCCATCACTGGCTTAGGGCTGAAAGAAGCCAAGGAATTGGTTGAAGCAGCACCGAAGTCGGTCAAGGAAGGCCTTAAGAAAGAAGAAGCCGAGGAAATCAAGAAAAAGCTGGAAGAAGCCGGCGCCACGGTTGAACTCAAGTAAGGACTGGCCTGCTTTTGCGGGTTGGACAATGTTTTGACAAGCCGACGGTTAGCTTTTTGCTAGCCGTCGGTAAGTCAGTTTTAAGATTGTTTAAGATTGCACACATCCTATTCAGATTGGCCTTACCGAGGCCGGGAACATGGATGTGCTTGCCTCAAAGGGGTTCGTCGCTAACTCGATGGCGGGCCTCAAGGAATTGAAGACGGAACTGGATTGACTGCGGTGGTCGATCACAGATCTGTCTCAGGACAAGTCAGTCGTAGGGAAAACTTGTAATGGATCAGTCCTATACGGGTCGCAAGCGCGTACGTAAATTTTTTGGTAATTTAAAAGAAGTCACACCGATGCCCAACCTCATCGAGGTTCAGAAGGCGTCGTATGACAAATTCTTCCGCACAGACATGAACGCCGAGGAGCGGAAAATCAGTGGTTTGGAAGCCGTATTCAAGTCGGTCTTCCCGATTAAGGATTTCTCCGAACGCGGCACCCTTGAATATGTCGATTTTCATTTTGAAGAGCCGAAATACGACGTTGAGGAATGTCAGCAGCGCGGCATGACCTACGCCGCTCCCCTGAAGGTAACCCTGCGCCTGCTGGTCTGGGATATCGACGAGGAAACGGGCGCTCGCTCCATTCTCGACATCAAGGAACAAGACGTCTACATGGGCGATATGCCACTGATGACCAATAACGGCACCTTTGTCGTTAATGGCACCGAGCGCGTCATCGTCTCGCAAATGCACCGTTCACCGGGCGTCTTTTTCGACCATGATAAAGGTAAGACCCATTCCTCTGGCAAGTTCCTGTTCGCCGCCCGCGTTATTCCCTACCGCGGTTCCTGGCTGGACTTTGAATTTGACGCCAAAGACTTGGCCTTTGTTCGCATTGATCGCCGTCGCAAACTCCCGGTTACAACCTTGCTGATGGCATTGAACAACGACAAAACGGACAAGCTGATCGCCAAGCGCGAAAAAGATAGCAAGACCGTCGAAGCTGCCGAAAAGGAAGGCATGTCGCCTGAAGAAATCCTTGCCCTGTTCTATGACAAGGTTATCTACACGCGGGCCAAAACCGGCTGGCGTACCCCGTTTGAAGGTGAAAGCCTGCGTGGTGTTAAACTGACCAGTGATCTGGTCAACGCCAAGACCGGTAAGGTCGTTGCAGAACCGGGTACCAAGATGACACCGCGGTTGCTCAAGCAGTTGGCTGATAAGGGCATGAAAGAACAGTTGGTCAGCGATGGCGATCTGATCGGGCGTTACCTTTCGGGTGATCTGTTCAATGATCTCACAGGTGAGATTTACGCCGAAGTCGGTGCGGAAATTACCGAAGAGTTGCTTGAAACCCTGTCAGAAGCCAAAGTTGATGAAATCTCAACCTTGGCCATTGATCACGTCAATGTCGGCCCTTACATCCGCAACACCCTGGCCGTTGACAAGAACACCAGCCGCGAAGAAGCGCTGATCGATATTTACCGGGTTATGCGTCCGGGCGAGCCGCCGACGCTGGAAACCGCAGAAGCGCTTTTCAACAGCCTGTTCTTTGATTCAGAACGCTACGACCTTTCTTCGGTCGGTCGTGTCAAGATGAACGCCCGCATGGGATTTGAAACCGAAGATACGGTCCGGGTCCTGCGCAAGGAAGACATCATGGCCGTTGTAAAAACACTGGTCGATCTGAAAGATGGTCGCGGTGAAATCGACGACATTGATCACCTTGGCAATCGCCGGGTTCGTTCTGTCGGCGAGTTGATGGAAAATCAATACCGTGTTGGCCTGCTTCGTATGGAGCGCGCCATTCGCGAACGCATGAGTTCCGTCGATATCGACACCGTCATGCCCCATGACCTGATCAACGCCAAACCGGCCGCTGCGGCAGTTCGCGAGTTCTTCGGTTCATCGCAGCTTTCCCAGTTTATGGATCAGACCAACCCGCTTTCGGAAATCACCCACAAACGCCGTCTTTCGGCTCTTGGACCGGGCGGTTTGACCCGCGAGCGCGCGGGCTTTGAAGTCCGTGACGTTCATCCGACTCATTACGGTCGCATTTGTCCGATTGAAACACCTGAAGGCCCGAACATTGGCCTGATTAACTCGCTGGCGACGTTCGCCCGGGTTAACAAGTACGGTTTTATCGAAACACCGTATCGCAAGGTCGAAAAAGACAAGGTGACCGAACAGGTCGTCTATATGTCGGCCATCGAAGAAGGGCGTTACATCATCGCCCAGGCCAACGAGGAAATTGACGCCAAGGGCAAATTCGTCCAGGAACTGGTCAGTTGCCGTAAAGGTGGCGACTTCGTGATGGCGCTTCCCGGACAAGTCGAATTCATGGACGTTTCACCCAAGCAGCTGGTTTCGGTTGCTGCGGCGCTTATTCCGTTCCTTGAAAACGATGATGCCAACCGCGCCCTGATGGGATCAAACATGCAACGTCAGGCGGTGCCTTTGTTGCGTGCGGCAGCCCCCATCGTCGGCACCGGTATGGAAGCGAAGGTCGCCCGGGATTCCGGCGCTACCATTATCGCCAAACGTTCCGGCGTGATCGATCAAATCGATGCCACACGTATCGTTGTCCGGGCCACCGAAGAAACGTCTCATTCGGCGGCTGGTGTCGATATATACAATCTTCTCAAGTTCCAGCGTTCCAACCAAAACACCTACTTGCATCAGCGACCGCTGGTGAAGGTTGGCGACATGGTCAGCGCCGGTGACACCATTGCCGATGGCCCGTCTACCGAATTCGGTGAACTGGCCCTGGGCCGTAACGTGCTTGTCGCCTTCATGCCCTGGAATGGCTACAACTTCGAGGATTCAATCCTGATTTCCGAACGCATCGTTAAGGATGACGTCTTCACGTCGATCCATATCGAGGAATTTGAAGTCATGGCCCGTGATACCAAACTGGGTCAGGAAGAAATCACCCGCGATATTCCAAACGTTGGTGAAGAAGCCCTGAAAAATCTCGATGAAGCAGGTATTGTTTATATCGGTGCCGAGGTTACCCCGGGCGATATCCTGGTCGGTAAGGTCACGCCCAAGGGTGAAAGCCCGATGACGCCGGAGGAAAAACTTCTGCGCGCCATCTTTGGCGAAAAAGCATCCGATGTCCGTGATACGTCATTGAAATTGCCGCCGGGTGTTGCCGGCACGGTCATTGAAGTGCGCGTCTTCTCGCGTCGCGGTGTTGATAAAGATGAGCGCGCGCTGGCTATTGAACGTTCGGAAGTTGAACGTTTGGCCAAAGACCGTGATGACGAGCGGGCTATTCTTGAGCGCAGTTTCCTGGCTCGCCTGACGGCCCTTTTGCTTGGCAAAAAGGCAGTTGGCGGACCGAAGGACCTGAAATCCGGAACCAAGATCACCCAGGAAGTTCTGGACAGCTTCACGGCTGGCCAAAACTCCCAGATCGTTGTCGCTAATGACAGGGTGATGAAAGATGTCGAAGAACTGAAGAAGCACTTCGAGGAAAGCATCGCCGTCCTGCAAGCCCGATTTGACAACAAGGTTGATAAGCTGCAACGCGGCGACGACCTGTCACCCGGTGTCATGAAAATGGTCAAGGTCTTCATCGCTGTTAAACGCAAGTTGCAGCCCGGTGATAAAATGGCCGGACGTCATGGTAACAAGGGTGTTATTTCGCGCATCGTTCCTGTTGAAGATATGCCTTATCTGGATGACGGACAGCCTGTCGATATCGTCCTTAATCCTTTGGGTGTGCCCTCACGTATGAACGTTGGTCAGATTTTGGAAACCCATCTGGGTTGGGCCAGCGCCAAGCTGGGCGAACAAATCGGCGAGATGCTTGATGTCGTCGGTCGGGATGTTGATCTGAAGGCATTGCGCGCCAAGCTCAAAGATGTCTATGGCGAAAAGTCCTACAAAGCGTTGATTGCGCCACTGGACGATGAAGATGTCGTCGAAATGTCGGGCAACCTGCGTCCTGGTGTGCCGATGGCGACACCGGTCTTTGATGGAGCTCATGAAGTTGACATCAACGAAATGCTTTCCAAGGCCGGTCTCGATTCATCAGGGCAAATGACCCTGGTTGATGGCCGTACAGGTGAAACATTCGATCGCAAGGTGACAGTGGGTTACATTTATATGCTCAAGCTGCACCATCTTGTTGATGACAAGATCCACGCCCGTTCAATCGGCCCATACTCGCTTGTAACCCAGCAGCCGCTGGGTGGTAAGGCGCAGTTTGGTGGTCAGCGCTTCGGTGAAATGGAAGTGTGGGCGCTCGAAGCCTACGGCGCTTCCTACACACTGCAGGAAATGCTGACGGTTAAATCCGATGACGTATCGGGCCGCACCAAGGTTTATGAAGCCATCGTCCGCGGCGACGACAGCTTTGAAGCCGGTATCCCTGAATCATTCAACGTCCTGGTCAAGGAATTGCATTCCCTTGGCTTGAACGTCGAATTGCATTAATCGCCCAAAACGAACTCAAGGAGAAATCGATATGAACGAATTGATGAAAGTTTTTGGGCAGGTCAGCGGCACACAGCAGTTTGACCACATCCGTATCTCGATCGCCTCGCCCGAGCGTATCCGCTCGTGGTCCTTCGGTGAAATCAAGAAACCGGAAACCATCAACTACCGAACCTTCAAGCCCGAAAGGGATGGTTTGTTCTGTGCCCGTATCTTTGGCCCGACCAAGGATTACGAATGCTTGTGCGGCAAATACAAACGCATGAAGTACAAGGGCATCACCTGCGAGAAATGCGGCGTTGAGGTAACGTTGCAGAAAGTTCGTCGTGAACGCATGGGTCACATCGAACTGGCTTCGCCGGTCGCCCATATCTGGTTCATGAAGTCGTTGCCTTCGCGCATCGGCTTGTTGCTGGATATGACGCTCAAAGATCTGGAGCGGGTTCTGTATTTTGAAAATTATGTTGTTGTCGAACCCGGCCTGACACCACTGAAGCTGCATGAACTGCTTTCCGAAGACGCTTATCAGAATGCCGTCGATGAATACGGCGATGATAGTTTCAGCGTCGGCATCGGTGCTGAAGCCATTCGTAAAATGCTTGAAGCCATCGAGCTTGAAGATGAGCTTGCGACCCTTCGGGTAGACCTGAAGGAAACCAATTCGGAAGCCAAGCGCAAAAAGTTTGTCAAGCGCCTGAAACTTGTCGAAGCGTTTATCGCTTCGGGTGCACGCCCCGAATGGATGATCCTGGAAGTCATTCCGGTTATTCCGCCGGAATTGCGTCCGCTGGTTCCTCTTGATGGCGGTCGTTTTGCGACATCCGATCTGAATGATCTTTATCGTCGCGTTATTAACCGTAACAACCGTTTGAAAAGACTGATCGAACTGCGTGCGCCGGAAATCATTGTTCGTAATGAAAAGCGTATGTTGCAGGAATCTGTCGATGCCCTGTTTGACAATGGTCGTCGTGGCCGGGCTATCACTGGCGCCAACAAGCGTCCCCTGAAATCGCTTTCGGATATGCTTAAAGGCAAGCAGGGTCGTTTCCGTCAAAACCTGCTTGGCAAGCGCGTCGATTATTCCGGTCGTTCGGTTATCGTTGTCGGTCCGGAACTGAAACTGCATCAGTGCGGTCTGCCCAAAAAGATGGCCCTGGAACTGTTCAAGCCGTTCGTCTATTCCAAGCTCGAACTTTACGGCCTGGCAACGACCATCAAGGCGGCAAAGCGGATGCTCGAGAAAGAACGCCCTGAAGTCTGGGATATTCTTGAAGAAGTCATTCGTGAGCACCCTGTCATGTTGAACCGGGCACCGACACTCCACCGTCTTGGCATTCAGGCTTTCGAGCCGGTTTTGATCGAGGGTAAGGCAATCCAGCTTCATCCGCTGGTGTGCGCCGCCTTTAACGCCGATTTCGATGGCGATCAAATGGCTGTCCACGTTCCGTTGTCTCTGGAAGCCCAGCTTGAAGCCCGGGTTCTGATGATGTCGACCAATAACATCCTCAGCCCCTCCAACGGCAAGCCGATCATCGTTCCTTCGCAGGATATCGTTCTAGGTCTTTATTACCTGACCATGATCCGTGAAGACGAGAAGGGCGAGGGCATGGCCTTTGTCAACGTCAGTGAAATTCAGCATGCGCTGGATTCCGGTGTTGTTTCGCTACATGCCAAAATTCAGTGTCGTTATGAAACGGTGGATCAGGATAACAAGCCCATTACGACCCGTGTTGAATCGACACCGGGACGGATGTTGCTCGCTGAAATCCTGCCACGCAACCCGAATATTCCGCTGTCCCTGATTAACCAGTTGCTGACCAAGAAAGAGGTCTCCAACGTTATTGATCAGGTTTATCGTCATTGCGGCCAGAAAGAGACCGTCATTTTTGCCGATAAGATGATGGGCCTCGGCTTCACCAATGCCTGCAAGGCCGGCATCTCTTTTGGTAAGGATGATCTGGTTATTCCTGACGCCAAAGAAATTCTGGTGAGTTCGACCGAAGCGAAGGCCAAGGAATACGAGCAACAGTATCAGGACGGCCTGATTACCCAGGGCGAGAAATACAACAAGGTTGTTGATGCCTGGTCTCACTGCACCGATCAGGTTGCTGATGCCATGATGAAACGTATTTCGACACCGGAAAAAGGTGAACAGGTTAACGCCGTTTACATGATGGCGCACTCCGGTGCGCGTGGTTCGGCAGCCCAAATGAAGCAGCTTGCCGGTATGCGTGGCCTGATGGCCAAGCCGTCCGGTGAAATCATCGAAACACCGATTATTTCCAACTTCAAGGAAGGCCTGTCGGTTCTCGAATACTTCAACTCGACTCATGGCGCCCGTAAGGGTCTGGCCGATACGGCGTTGAAGACGGCTAACTCCGGTTATCTGACCCGTCGTCTCGTCGATGTGGCGCAGGATTGCATCATTGTCGAAGATGACTGCAAAACCAAAGCTGGTTTGATCACCCGCGCGGTGGTTGAAGGTGGCGAGATTGTTTCGACCATGTCAGAACAAGTCCTTGGCCGTACCACGGCTGAAGATGTCATCGATCCGGCCAAAGGCGACATCCTTGCCAAGGCGAATACGCTTCTTGATGAAGAAACATCGCTTGCCATCGAGCAGGCCGATGTTGAAACCGTCAAGGTTCGTTCCGTCCTGACATGTGAAACGGTCGTTGGCACCTGTGCGTCATGTTATGGTCGCGATCTGTCTCGTGGCACCCGGGTTAATCCAGGGGAAGCTGTTGGCGTTATCGCAGCCCAGTCCATTGGTGAACCCGGAACCCAGCTGACCATGCGGACATTCCATATTGGTGGCGCTGTTACCGGTGGCGGCGAAATCTCGAAGATTGAAGCTGCTGGCGATGCCAAGATTCAACTCAAAAACTGCTCAACCGTTAAAGACAGCGCCGGTGGCCTTGTCGTTATGAGCAGAAACGCAGAGTTGAACCTGATTGATGAAAAGGGTCGCGAACGTGCCCGTCATCGTCTGCCCTATGGTTCCAAACTGCTGGTCAAGGATAATGCCAAGGTTCAGCGCGGTGCCAAGATGGCCGAATGGGATCCGTACACCCTGCCGATTATTTCCGAGAAAAACGGCGTCGTGAACTATGTCGATATGATTGAAGGCTTGTCCATGGACGAGCGCGTCGATGATGCCACCGGCATTGCCTCGAAAGTGGTTATTGACTGGAAGTCTCAGCCCAAGGGCGCAGAATTGAAGCCGCGTATTACCCTGCGTGACAAGAAGGGCGAAGTGGTGATGATCGATAAAGACCAGGAAGCCCGTTACTTCCTATCTGTCGATGCCATTCTGTCCGTCGAAAACGGTCAGGACATTCACGCCGGTGACGTGCTGGCGCGTATTCCGAAAGAATCGGCCAAGACCCGTGACATTACCGGTGGTTTGCCGCGTGTGGCGGAACTGTTCGAGGCTCGCAAGCCCAAGGATTTCGCCATTATCAGCGAGATCGTCGGTCGCGTCGAATTCGGCAAGGACTACAAGAACAAGCGCCGCATTGTGGTTGTTCCGACCGAAGAAGGGCTGGAGCCTCATGAGTATCTGGTTCCCAAGGGCAAGCACATCAGTGTTCAGGAAGGCGACTATGTAGAAGTTGGCGACGCGCTGATGGATGGTAACCCCGTGCCCCATGATATCCTTCGGGTTTTGGGTGTCGAAGCACTTGCCGACTACCTGATCAAGGAAATCCAGGACGTCTACCGTCTGCAGGGTGTGAAGATCAACGACAAGCACATCGAGGTTATTGTTCGCCAGATGTTGCAAAAAGTTGAAATCACCAGCGGCGGTGAAACCACTTACCTGATTGGTGAATTGGTTGATCGTATGGAATTTGAAGCCGAAAACGCTAAAACCAAGAAGGAAGGCGGCAAACAGGCAACAGCCGTTCCGGTTCTGCAGGGTATTACCAAAGCCAGCTTGCAGACCCAGTCCTTCATTTCGGCAGCCTCCTTCCAGGAAACGACCCGCGTTCTGACTGAAGCCGCCGTGTCAGGTAAAATCGATAACCTGATCGGCCTTAAGGAGAACGTTATCGTTGGTCGTCTCATTCCGGCTGGTACCGGCAGTGTGATGAACAATCTGCGTCAGGTTGCGACTAACCGTGATGAGGAACTGGAAAAATTGGCGGCGAAGAACGCTGCCAAGGCGATTGCTTCCAATGCTGCGGGCTCCGATGATACTCCGCCAGCCCCTGAAGAAGAGTAAAAACCCTGGATAAATCCCGAATTATCTGCTTCGGGTAGTGAATAAAAAGGCGGCGTTTGGAGTGATTCTCTCCGGACGCCGCTTTTTTACATCAGGACCAAAATCATTCTTTTTAAAAGCGGCGGAAAACTCCCAAAAAAACTGCAATTCTTTTGCTTGACTGGGGGGGGGCGTCTCACTAGTATCCGGCTTCCTCCGCGGGGGTCTGGTGGTGAACCGTTTCGGTTTAGACGCAGACTCCTTGGGAAAGTTAAAATTTTGGTCTTTGGGTCCATCCGGGCTGCGACAAAACGTCCGCCGGTTGGCTTGTTTGTTTCCTCTAAAGATGGGGGAACGATTTGTGTTACGGGGTTTTTGAGCCCGAAACACTGGTTTTTAAGGTGATTTAAGGAATGCCGACAGTTAACCAACTCGTTCGTAAGCCTCGTAAAGTACCGGTCGAACGGACCAAGGTACCGGCGCTGGAAGCCTGCCCGCAAAAGCGTGGCGTTTGCACCCGCGTCTACACGACGACCCCGAAGAAGCCGAACTCGGCGCTTCGTAAGGTCGCTCGTGTTCGTTTGACCAATGGTTTTGAAGTGACCAGCTATATTCCGGGTGAGGGTCACAATCTGCAGGAACACTCGGTCGTTCTGCTCCGCGGTGGTCGCGTCAAGGATCTTCCCGGCGTCCGTTATCACATTATTCGTGGAACCCTTGATACCCAAGGCGTTTCCGATCGTCGTCAGCGCCGTTCCAAATACGGCACCAAGCGGCCTAAGTAAGGATTGTATTAGAATGTCCCGTCGTCATGCTGCTGTAAAACGCGAGATACTTCCCGATCCCAAATTTGGTGATCTGGTGGTTTCCAAGTTCATGAACAACCTGATGCTTGATGGTAAGAAGTCGACTGCCGAGAAAATCGTCTATGGCGCCTTCGATCTTATCGAGAAGAAGACCGGCGGCGACCCGCTGAAGGCCTTCCACGAAGCTATTGATAACGTAAAACCGGCCGTTGAAGTGCGTTCACGCCGTGTTGGTGGCGCCACCTACCAGGTGCCCGTTGAAGTCCGTAATGAGCGCCGTCAGGCGCTTGCCATTCGCTGGCTTGTTTCCCTTTCGCGCAAACGCTCCGAAAACACCATGACCGAACGTCTGTCTGGTGAATTGCTGGATGCGTCAAACAATCGTGGAGCAGCCGTTAAAAAACGCGAAGACACCCACAAGATGGCAGAGGCTAACAAAGCCTTCTCCCATTATCGTTGGTAAGCGGTTTAGGATTTAGACTGAAATGGCCAGAGAAACTCCCCTAGATCGTTATCGCAACATCGGCATCATGGCCCATATCGATGCCGGCAAGACGACGTCCACCGAACGCATTCTTTATTATACCGGTATTTCCCATAAAATTGGTGAAGTCCATGACGGTAACGCCACCATGGACTGGATGGAACAAGAGCAAGAGCGCGGCATTACCATTACCTCTGCCGCGACGACCTGTTTCTGGAATGATCATCGCATTAACATCATCGACACCCCAGGCCACGTTGACTTCACTATTGAAGTTGAACGCTCCTTACGTGTTCTCGATGGCGCCGTCGCGGTTTTTGACAGTGTCGCCGGTGTTGAACCGCAATCTGAGACCGTTTGGCGTCAGGCCGATAAATACGATGTTCCGCGTATGTGTTTCGTCAACAAGATGGACCGTACCGGCGCTGATTTTTATCGCTGCGTTGAAATGATGGTTGATCGCCTTGGCGCATCCCCGCTGGTTCTTCAGTTGCCGATTGGATCAGAGGCTGAATTCGCCGGTGTTGTTGATCTGGTCAAGATGAAGTCGATCATCTGGAAAGATGAAAACCTGGGCGCTGAATTTGAAGAAGTTGATATTTCTGATGATCTCGCTGACAAGGCCGCCGAATACCGCAAAACCCTGGTTGAAGCCGCCGTCGATCACGACGACGCGGCTATGGAAGCCTACCTCGATGGCACAGAGCCCAGCGAAGACGTTCTTAAACAGTGCATTCGTACAGGCACCCTTGCCGGAGCATTTGTTCCGGTTCTGACCGGCTCCGCCTTCAAGAATAAAGGTGTACAGCCGCTTCTCGATGCAGTTGTCGACTTTATGCCTGCGCCGACCGACGTCGCCGCCATCAAGGGTGTGATGGCCGATACAGACGAAGAAATCGAACGTCATAATTCCGATGACGAACCCTTCGCGGCCCTGGCTTTCAAAGTTATGAACGATCCGTTCGTTGGTTCGCTGACTTTTGCCCGCGTTTATTCAGGTGTTCTTGAAACCGGCAGTTCTGTCGTCAACACCGTTAAAAACAAGAAAGAACGCGTCGGCCGTATGCTGCAGATGCATTCTAATTCACGTGAAGACGTCAAGGAAGCCCGGGCCGGTGATATCATTGCCATGGCTGGCCTTAAAGACACCACCACGGGTGACACTCTTTGCGAGCCATCCAGCCCCGTTATTCTGGAACGTATGGAATTCCCTGATCCGGTTATCGAAGTTGCCGTTGAGCCGAAGACCAAGGCCGATCAGGAAAAGATGGGCGTTGCCCTTTCACGTTTGGCAGCTGAAGATCCGTCGTTCCGCGTTACATCCGATCCCGAAAGCGGCCAGACCGTGATCAAGGGAATGGGTGAATTGCACCTGGAAATTCTCGTTGATCGCATGAAGCGTGAATTCAAGGTTGAAGCAAACGTTGGCGCGCCGCAGGTTGCCTACCGAGAGACCATTTCCAAGCTTGCCGACATCGACTACACCCACAAAAAGCAGACGGGTGGTTCAGGTCAGTATGCGCGCGTTAAAATCAGGTTTGAGCCCTTTGTTCCCGATGAAGACACACCGCCGTCCGGCTTTATCTTCGACAGCAAGGTTGTCGGCGGTAATGTTCCCCGGGAATTCATTCCGGGCGTTGAAAAGGGTCTGGCCAGCGCTATGGAAGCTGGCATTCTTGCCGGTTTCCCGGTCATCAATGTTAAAGCCGAGCTCTACGACGGCGCCTCACATGATGTTGACTCAAGCGTCATGGCTTTTGAAGTGGCCGCCCGCGCCGCATTCCGTGAAGGTATGCGTGAAGCCGGACCGAAACTTTTGGAGCCGATCATGCGTGTCGAAGTTGTGACCCCGGAAGATTACATGGGTGACATCATCGGCGATCTGAATTCACGTCGTGGACAGGTTAGTGATATGGACCAGCGCGGCAACGCTCGTGTGGTTTTGGCCATGGTGCCGCTGGCTAACATGTTCGGTTACGTCAACACCCTGCGTTCCATGTCTCAGGGACGCGCCCAGTACAGTATGCATTTTGACAATTATTCTGAAGTTCCAAGGCAGGTCGCCGAGGAAGTTCAAACCAAATTGGCCGGCTAAAGCCGCGTTATAAAATCGGAGTTATTAAAAATGGCCAAAGAAAAATTTGAACGGACTAAACCCCATTGCAACGTTGGCACGATTGGTCACGTTGATCATGGTAAAACGACGCTGACGGCGGCGATTACGAAGGTGCTGGCCGAAACGGGTGGTGCAGAGTTTTCTGACTACGCTGACATCGATAAAGCGCCTGAAGAAAAAGCGCGTGGCATTACCATTTCGACGGCTCACGTTGAGTACGAGACGGAAAACCGTCACTACGCCCACGTTGATTGCCCGGGCCATGCCGATTACGTGAAAAACATGATCACCGGCGCTGCCCAGATGGACGGTGCTATTTTGGTTGTTTCGGCCGCCGATGGCCCGATGCCGCAGACCCGTGAGCACATCCTGCTTGCCCGTCAGGTTGGCGTCCCTGCGATCGTTGTTTACATGAACAAGGTCGACCAGGTTGACGACCCCGAGCTTCTGGAACTTGTCGAGATGGAAATCCGTGAGCTGCTGAGCTCGTATGACTTCCCCGGCGACGATATTCCGATTGTTCAGGGTACAGCCCTTGGTGCCCTGGAAGACGGCGACCCGGCCACCGGGAAAGACTCGATCACGGCGCTGATGGCGGCTGTTGATGAATACATCCCGCAGCCTGTACGTGCGCTGGACAAGCCTTACCTGATGCCGATCGAGGATGTGTTCTCGATTTCCGGCCGTGGTACGGTTGTGACGGGTCGTATTGAAAGCGGTGTTGTGAAGACCGGCGAAGAAATCGAAATCGTTGGTATCAAAGACACCCAGAAGACCACCTGCACAGGCGTTGAAATGTTCCGCAAGCTGCTCGATCAGGGCGAAGCCGGCGATAACGTTGGCGTTTTGCTTCGTGGCACCAAGCGTGAAGAGGTCGAGCGCGGTCAGGTTCTGGCCAAGCCCGGTTCGATTACGCCGCACACCAGGTTCAAGTGCGAAGCCTACATCCTGAACAAGGAAGAAGGCGGTCGTCACACACCGTTCTTTGCTAACTACCGTCCGCAGTTTTACTTCCGCACCACCGATGTCACGGGCACCGTTGTTTTGCCTGAAGGCACCGAAATGGTGATGCCAGGTGATAACATCACGATGGAAGTTGAGTTGCTTGCTCCGATCGCCATGGACGAGGGTCTGCGCTTCGCTATTCGCGAAGGCGGGCGGACCGTCGGTGCCGGTGTCGTCGCTTCGATTGTCGAATAAGAGTGTTTGTATCTGTTGTCTGCGCGGACCGTATTTGCGGTTTGTGTAGATGATGTTTTTGTTTTAGTGCGCGTTTAGGGGCATAGCTCAGTTGGTAGAGCGACGGTCTCCAAAACCGTAGGTCGCGGGTTCGAACCCTGCTGCCCCTGCCATCTTCCGGTGGTTTCGGTTGACGGTACCGGTGTCCTGGCCCGGAAATTCAAATGTGAATTTCCGGGATAAGCAGGTCACTAACATGACGTAAACGCGAAAAGGTTACTTAAGTTATGGCGAAGATTAGCCCGGCCCAGTTCATTCAGGAAGTGCGACAGGAAACGTCCAAGGTGACGTGGCCAACACGCAGAGAGACAGGTGTCTCTACGGCGATGGTTTTTGTCATGGTTATCCTGGCTGCAATGTTCTTCTTTCTGGTCGATCAATTGATGGCTTTCGGTGTTCGCATGATTTTTGGGTTGGGAGGTTAAGCATGGCAATTCGCTGGTACGTCATTCATGCCTATTCCGGCTTTGAGCAGAAGGTTGCCTCTTCCATTGAAGAGCAGGCCGAGCAGGCCGGCATGGGCGATCTGTTTGAACAGGTTCTGGTGCCGGTCGAGGAAGTCGTCGAGATGCGCCGCGGGGCGCGCGTAGCGGCAGAACGCAAGTTCTTCCCGGGCTATGTCCTGGCCAAAATGGAAATGACCGACGAAACATGGCATCTGGTTAAAAATACGCCGAAGGTCACAGGTTTTTTGGGTTCTGGTGGACGTCCTTCACCGATCACCAACGCCGAAGCCGAACGTATCTTGTATCAGGTGCAGGAAGGTATCGAACGTCCGAAGCCTTCTGTTCTGTTTGAAGTCGGTGAGCAGGTTCGTGTTTGCGATGGTCCGTTTAATTCGTTTAACGGCCTCGTTGAAGACGTCGATGAAGAGCGCGCAAGGCTCAAGGTGGCGGTGTCCATCTTTGGTCGGGCGACGCCTGTGGAACTTGAATATTCACAGGTCGAGAAGCTCTAGATCAAACTGCATTTAATTAAATGCAGATAATTTGATCGCAATGAAAGAGTTAGGGCAACTTATCTGCGTTTAAGAAAACGCAGGTTGCACTAATTGGCGATAACCGTGTGGGAGGTCAGCCATGGCCGCACCACACACTCAAGTTTAAGCAAGACTATTGAGGAACTAAAATGGCTAAAAAGATTAAAGGCTATGTTCGGCTGCAAGTGCCGGCAGGACAGGCCAACCCGTCTCCCCCTATTGGCCCGGCACTGGGTCAGGCCGGCCTGAACATCATGGAATTCTGCAAGGCGTTTAACGCCGAAACGCAGAACATGGAGCAGGGTATGCCGATTCCGGTCGTCATTACCGCTTATCAGGATGCGACTTTTGAATTTATCACCAAGACCCCTCCGGCCAGCTTCTACCTTAAGAAAGCCGCGAAAGTGGCCAAAGGTTCTGGCGAACCGAACAAGGAAAAAGTCGGTCAGGTGACCATGGCCCAGGTCCGCGAGATTGCGGAATTGAAGATGGTCGATCTAAACGCCAACGACATGGATGCCGCCTGCCAGATGATTAAAGGCTCGGCACGTTCCATGGGCATAGAAGTGGTGGGATAGCAAAATGGCAAAGCATGGCAAGCGCTATACCAATGCGCATGAAAAGATTGAACGTGGCACCCTCTACGAATTGGCCGATGCGGTTAAGATCGTCAAGGACAACGCCAACACCAAATTCGATGAAACCATCGAAATCGCTTTGAACCTGGGCGTCGATCCCAAACACGCCGACCAAATGGTCCGTGGTGTTGTCTCGTTGCCCCACGGCACCGGCAAGACCTTGCGTGTCGCCGTTTTCGCCAAGGGTGACAAGGTCAAGGAAGCCGAAGACGCGGGCGCCGATATCGTCGGCTCTGACGAACTGGCTGACAAGATCAAGAAGGGTGAAGTCGATTTTGACCGTTGCATCGCGACCCCCGACATGATGGCCGTCGTTGGTCAGCTCGGTAAGGTGCTGGGCCCCAAAGGCCTGATGCCGAACCCGAAACTGGGCACCGTGACCATGGACGTCGCCACCGCGGTTAAGGACGCCAAGGGCGGCCAAATTGAATTCCGTGTTGAAAAGGCTGGCATCATTCATGCCGGTGTCGGCAAGGCCAGTTTCTCTGCCGATGCCATCACCGAGAACGTTTCGACCTTCGTTAACGCGATTTACAAAGCCAAACCGACCGGTGTTAAGGGCACGTATATGCAACGTGTCACGATCTCATCTTCGATGGGACCCGGCGTTAGGTTGAATGTCGGTAGCCTGGCTGGCTCCTGATTAAGAAGAATTCCGGCCGCCGGAAACGGTGGTTGGTTAGGGGGCGGTGTTATTATACCCCCGACCTGTCCAAGACCGTAGGTGAAGGCCAAGCAAACGTCGCAAGGCCATCGTAATGGAAGTTTCCGCCTGCACAGACAGTGCAAAAACCGTTTTTCGGACGCTCAGGCGTCCTTGTAACGGCTGAACTGGCGCACTGGACAGGCTTACCGATCCTTTCAAAAGTTTGGAAAGGGTCATAAGTCCAACGGTTTCCGATCCGCAGACAAGCGGGGAGGGGCCAAAGAAGCTGGAGACAAAACAGTGGACCGAGGACAAAAAGAAGAACTGGTTGCTTCAATGCATCAGACTTTCGAGGACTCTGCCATGGTCGTCGTTACCCATTACAGTGGGATGACGGTTGCCGAAATGGGAGACCTTCGCAGTCAGATGCGCGAAGCAGGTGCCAGTTTTAAAGTCACCAAGAATCGGCTCACGCGGCGTGCTCTTGAGGGCACGACATACAGTTCCCTAAGCGACATGTTCATCGGACCGACGGCTATTGCCTA
>JABJHA010000024.1 GCA_018662005.1 Rhodospirillaceae bacterium
AAAAGCAGAAAGCTTACCACTGGCGGATTATTACTCCGGCCAACAACCAGGCAATCTGGCCGCTTCAGTGGTGGATTATTGCTCCGGCGGTCTCACCAGTATGGCGGCGCTGGATGAAGGACGCTGTGCTGTCTGGCGCATTGGGCATCAATGATTTTGCGGCCATGCCAGGAAGATACCTTCCTGCAAAATGGATACCGCCAAAATGGGATTGGGTCGATCCTCTTAAAGATCGCAAGGCAGAAATTGAAGCCATCAATGCCGGGCTTAAATCCCGCTCTGACGTCATCGAAAGTGAAGGCTTTGATGCCGAAGAAGTGGACCGCCGAATTGCGGCGGACCGGGTGCGAGAAGAAGCCCTTGGTCTGAAATTTGAGAAAGACGCTAAGCCTTCTTCCATGGTTGAGGAAGATCAGCCTAACGCGCCTTCAAAAGCATCTGCTGCTTAAAAGGAATTCACATGAAAACATGGTTTACAGCGCGCGCCAGCGATGGCGTCGCGGAGCTCACTATCTATGACGAAATCGGCTCCTACGGGGTGCCAGCCAAGACCTTTATCGATGAGATGAAATCCTTAGGTGATATCTCCGAGCTAACACTTCGGATTAACAGTCCGGGCGGATCTGTCTTTGACGGCATCGCCATCTATAACGCGCTTAAAAGGCATCCTGCGAAGGTCATCGTCACCGTTGAAGGTTTGGCCGCTTCCATAGCCTCGGTCATCCTGTGTGCTGGTGATGAAGTCGTCATGCCCAAGAATGCGTTAATCATGATCCATGACCTGCGAAAAAACGAGTTTGCCGGCATACATGGTTCTCTCCCTCGGTAATTCGAAGGGGGAGCATGTTGGAGTTGGTTTTGCAGTTCAAGTCGATGACACCCATAAAATGGCTATTTCCATTTTAGAACAAGAGGTTGTAGACTCATGATTGGGTTTTACGGGACAGTAGTGAAGTTATATGAAAGATTTATTCCTACGTCTGATATCCATGCCGGTGATCTTCTCGGAACTGATCCTGGCGTCGGTGTTTGTCAACAACCTGGCCCTGGCCGGTCCGCTTTTCGTCATGCAGGTTTTGAACCGCTATGTCGCCCAGGGCATCGACGCCACCCTGTTAACCCTGGTTTCCGGTGTCCTGATCGCCATTTCCCTGGAATTTTCCCTCAGGCAGGCCCGCTTACGGCTGGCTCGCGGAGTTAATGTCGCGCCGGATGAATTGGCGGCCATTAAAAGCTTCGGCATTTTGACCCGAGCCAGAGTCCAGGAACTTGAACAAGTGCCGGCGGAAACCAGGCGGCAAATGGTGAACGGTGTCGCGGCCGTGGAATCGGCTTTTAACGCCAACAACATCACCACCGTTCTGGACGTCCCGTTTTCACTGATTTTTATTTTTGTTATTTATCTTATGGCACCGGCTATCGCACTCGTCGTCGCCTGTTTCATGGTCGTCGTATTCTGTGTCGGATTGTTCTCCAACATGGCGGCAAAAGATAAGATAGCCCAATTGCAGAAGGCTTCAGGTGAGGGCAGTGCCCTGTTGGGGACGATCACGCGCGAAAGCGACACGTTACGCGCCTTTAACGCCGGCGATTATTTACGCACGGCCTGGTCGAAACACACCTTCTTTATCCAGAAGCTACGACGCGACATCACCTCCAAACAGGCTTTGGTGCAGACAGTCACCCAGACCGCCACGGGCCTGTTGAGCGTCGCGGTAATCGGCATCGGTGCCACCATGGTCGTGCATGGTGACCTGGATGTTGGCACCATGATGAGTGCCAACATCCTGTCGGTGCGTGCCCTGCAACCCATATCCAAATTCTCTCAGTTGGCGACCACTTTTGCCAAGGCCCGCCAGGCGCTCGATATGATTCTGAAATTTGACACCCTGCCCGAGGAACCCGATAGCGGTGCCCAGATGGCTCAATACAGGGGTGGTGTTGAATTCCGCGATCTTGCGTTCGGCTTCTCCGAGGATGCGACACCGTTGTTCGAATCCTTAAACCTGAACCTGACACCGGGATCGGTCTTAGTCGTAACCGGATCAAACGGAAGCGGCAAAACCACGATAGCCCGACTGTTATCCGGGCTACTGGGGTCAAGCCGTGGACAAATTCTTGTCGATGGCCTGGACATACAACAAGTTTCAACACAATGGTGGCGCAGGCAAATTATTTATTTGCCACAGGAACCGGCCTTGATTAACGCCTCCATCGGGGAAAATCTGCTTATTAACAACCCCGACCTGGAACCGGCGCAACTTGATCAGATTATCGAAGCGGCCAATTTGAGAAAATTTCTTGATGAAAGCAAGGACGGGCTGGATACGGTGATCGTTGATAACGGCTGGCGTTTATCAGAGGGTATTCGCCGCCGTATTGCCTTGGCCAGAGCCCTCGCCACCGATGGCAAACTGGTCATTATCGACGAACCGACCGAAAGCTTTGATGCAGAGGGCTGCGCTGCCGTTCGCACGGTGTTGGGACAACTGGTTAAGCAGGGCTGTACCGTGATCATCATGTCTCATGACACAAGCATCGTGAAGGGTTCTCATATCGTCCTGGATCTCAACGAAAAACCGACACCGAAGATTACCCAAATTGCAGGTAAAAATTCCCATGACGCACAGGTTTTGCCGCAAACAGGAAGACAGGGAAATGACTCAAGCGCCACCTGAACCAACACCACAACCAGAGACAATAGGCTACGCGGCGCATTTGGTTTTTATTCTATGCGGCCTGATCATCGTCGCCTTTGGATTTTGGTCCACGTTTAGCACGATTGACATCGTCAGCATGGCAACCGGCGAAGTCGTGCCGTCGTCTCAGGTAAAATCGGTACAGCATCTGGAAGGCGGAATTATTCGCAAAATTCTGATCAATGAAGGTGACGAGGTAAAGCTCGACCAACCCCTTGTGGTTCTGGAGCCGACGGCCAATAACGCCGACGTTGGTGAACTACAGGTTCGCCTGACATCCCTTCGAGCTGAAATTGCCCGCCTGAAGGGATTGACTAATGCAGCGGACACGCCTTCTTTTGATGCCGATTTGCAAAAAGACCACCCCGAAATGGTCAATCAGGCCCTGAAGCTATTCCATGCCCAGCGGACCAGTATGAAGGGGCAATTAAAGAAACAGCGCCAAACCATCCAACAGCGCAGAAACGAGATAAGTGAAGTAAAGGCGCGTATTAAAAATGGCAAAAAAAATCTGGAACTGATCAATGAGCAAATCGCCATTAGCCAAAAATTATTAAAGCGAAAGTTAACCAATCGCTACGAGCATCTGGATTTGCTAAAGGAAGCGGCCCGGCTAACCGGCGGCGTCATCGTCGATAACGCGGCCCTGCAAAGTGCCCGTTCGGCGTTGGCTGAAGCCAGAACCGAACTTCAAAACATGACCAACATCTTCAACGAGGAACATCGCATAGAGTTGGATGACGCCAGTCTCACTTTCCGGGAGCTAAGCCAGCGCATGCAGAAGCTCAAGGATAACCTGAAACGCACCGTTGTTCGCTCACCCGTCAACGGCGTCATCAAGTCCCTCTATGTTTTCACGGTCGGAGGCGTTCTCAAACCCGGCGACGTTATCGCCGACGTGGTTCCCTCCGGCGATCGCCTGATCATCGAAGCCAAGCTGGCGAACCAGGACATCGGATATATCAATGTCGGCCAGGCCGCGACGCTGAAACTGACATCCGCCGACGCCATGCGTTTCGGTCACATAAACGGAACCGTCCGAACCGTCAGCCCCGATGCATTGGTGATGGAAGATGGCGTCCCCTACTACAAAGTCCTGATCGAACCGGACAGCGAGCGCTTTGAACGAGGAAAATACAAATATAACCTGTTCCCGGGCATTCAGGTCATGGTCAGCATTCAAACCGGGCAGCGCACGGTGTTTGAGTATTTAACCGGCCCGTGGCAGTCATCCATGGAAGAAGCCTTCGGCGAACGCTGAGCCCGATCTACATATTTGCGCTGGCGATAAAGTCGCTGTCGTCAAGATTTTCCGCAACCACGTTTTGAAGTTGGATTTCAACATCAATATCGGCGTCTGTATCTGAGTTAATCTCCAGCATTCTGGTCTGGGCGTTATACCGCCCGGAAGCGCCTGATATCGTATAATCCATAAAACTGGCCGTTTCATTTCCAACAAACGTAAACTGCGTCAGATTGGCGAATTCGATTATGTCTGCGTTCGCGGCGTCAAAATCAGTGATCACGTCCGGCGTTCCCAGATCGCTGGTCGTCGTATCCGTCTCCAGATTAAAGACAAACGTGTCTTTGCCCAGACCGCCGGTCAGGAAGTCAATACCTGCCCCGCCGATTATCCTGTCGTCACCGTCCGCCCCGCTCAGGGTGTTGTTTCCCGCGTCGCCCGAAATCGTGTCATTACCGTTGGAACCGGTAACATTTTCAAAGCCCAGAAGATGATCAACCGTACCGTTTTCGTTCGTGTAGTTGACCAAGCCTCCACTAGCGGCCGCGTCAAGATCGACAGCCACGCCGCTGCCGGTCGGCGTCGCTTGGAAGGAGATGCTATCGCCATCCCCCGCTCCGCCCTGGATCGTATCAGTCACATTGTTAATAAAGGTCGGTGACGCCAGGGTTTCCCCGCCCGGATCGCCAAAGGCCACAAAGCCTGACTGTTCGTTAATCGTTATGGGATTTGAAATCGGTCCGCCACTCAGAACGTATTGACCGTCCGCAACCGCCGTGCGGATATCGCCGTCGGCGAAGGACAGCTTGTCAATAGCGGCCAAGGTGATGCTTCCTTCATTGCCGACAAAGTCGGTGACGACAAGGCCTGGCGCGCTAACACTCAGGCGATAATTCGACATCGGACCCGAGAAGTTTGTCACCCGAAGGCCGGCCACTACGATGCTGCCCAGATCACCCGATATTTCTGGTGCGAATGGAGTAATCGTGTCGAATGTGATACCACCAAACCCATTGCTTCCAAAGGCCGCATCTCCCGTGCCGTAAATAACGAACGTGTCTCCGGCCTGGGCATCCGTTATGTCAAAGAAATAATAGTCGGCGTCCATGTCTCTGTCCGCAGTGGTATCAATCAGACCGGAATCCCATGATCCGCCGACAGTTTGTAGAACGCGAATCTGGGTCGGTGAAATCGCCGCAAAATCATGGTTGTCCTGTATCAGCCCCATACGGAAACTTGTGCTACTGCCGACAGTAACCGTTAACAGGTTTCCTGATCCATTCCGATACCAGGTACCGGTCGATACGTTGCTTACGGTTTCCCCGGTCGGCTGGGACGGGTCATCCATGGCGACGTAATTACCCGCCGGGCCATAGCTGCCCCCAGCCGAATTGCTAAGCGAGGCTATGTATGTGGGAAGCGAGGACGATTGGTTAAACAGGTTGTAGCCGTCGCTGCCGTAGACGTTGTCTCCATCGGCATCCAGGGCCTTGAAAACAGACGTGCTGCGCCAGGCGTCATTGGTCGTCAGATCGCTGCCGGCGTATTTCGATACTCCTGAAATTCCTGACGAACCCGTGATCGTTCCACCGTTAAGGGACAAGGAACTGACGTTCAGGTCCGAACTGGCCAGGTCTTCCGGCGTAACCGTATAGCGATAAACCAGATTGGTTGTCCCCGATCCGGAAAGGTAAGTCGCCGTTGCCCCATTGCTTAAGGTCAGGGTCGGTGTGCCCCCGTTCGTGTTAACCGTTACAACGTCAGAATAAGGAACCGTGATGTCAATATTTTCCCCAACTTCATATGTGCCGTCGGTGGCTGTGATATCGTCATTATTAATCAAGCCAGATGCAGCGGCCGTTGTGATACCCGTCCCCGAGCTTGCATTCGAAAGAGCGACCGTAAAACCTTCATTATTCTCGCCAATGGCATCGCCAGTTGCATTGACCGTGATTGTCCTGGTGGTTTCTCCCGCCGCAAAATTGACGGTTCCGGTTGGAAGCACCCCGCCAAAATCGGCAGCGTCGGCGGCGTTGGCCCCGCTCCCTGTGACCGCATAATCAACGCTCGTCTCGCCACTCGTCTCGCCACTGCGTGTGACGGTGAAAGTCAGGGCGGTATCGCCTGAATTCCCTTCCATTGCCGAAGCAGAGGCCGCCGTAACGGCAAGGCCCGTACCAGCCAGAGCAAAGCTGCCGCCGCCGGAAATGGTGGTGCTAGCGAACAGGGAATCACCGCTCAGCGTGAACTGGTTATCGATACGTGTGACCTGCACATTGCCGTCGCTGAAAGACAGCGTTTCAATGCCGACAAGAGTGTCGGACCCTTCGCCGCCAAGCGTATCAGTGACAACAAGACCTTCAGCACTATGACTAAATCGGTAACCCGACATTAAGCCGGTGAACGTTGCGATATCCTGGCCTGCGCCGCCAAAGAGAGTGTCGTCGCCGGCACCACCCGTCAGGACGTCGTCACCAGATCCGCCAGTGAGGGTATCGTCGCCCACCAGGCCTGCAAGAGCAAACCCAGCCGCACCATCAACTGTTATGTTATCTGCCAGACCGCTACCACTCAAGGTATAGAGGCCGCTATCGAGCGTCACCTGAAGGTCCCCATCAGCGAAGGACAACGTCTCAATATCGGAAAGAGTATCCGATCCTTCGCCACCCACGACATCGGTGACGACAAGCCCTGCTTCACTAACGCTCAAATGATAATTCGACATTAAGCCGGTAAACGTTGCGATATCCTGGCCTGCGCCGCCAAAGAGAGTGTCGTCGCCAGCCCCGCCGGAGAGCGTGTCGTTACCAACCGTAATCCCGCTAGCGTACAGTTCAACAGCATCAATGGCTACATGATGCTGGGCGCCCGGGGAGGAATAGGTGTGATTGACGTAAATCTTCACGCTTTCCACCAAGTAGCTGGTGGCTGGAAAATTAAGGACAAACTTGCTATTATCCCAAGACGGATCTGAATGATCTACATGCGGCGTATCATCAGAAACAGTTAGTGTTTCTTGTGTAATATTATAGTTATCAATCAAATCTATTTGGAATACGGAGCCATTTCTAAGGCTCTCATAAATCGTTAATCCCGTAGCGTAGACCGGTGTATCGTAGGTGACGTTCAACCAGTTCGCCCCGTCTGGAAGCGAGTTGTTTGCAACAACCCACGAATCTCCGTAGGCATAGGCGTGAGAAACATTGGGTGCACCAATTGCCTCCGTAAAGGAATAGCTTGAGTTGAACATTCCACTTGCAGTGGCGCCGCTGGCCCATTGTGAAGTTAACGAAACTGGCTCATTAATAAGGTCGCCATACAATATGTCATTACCAGCACCGCCGGTCAGGGTATCGTCGCCAGCGCCCCCCTCAATCTGGTCATTGCCAGAACCACCAGTCAGGACGTCATTGCCAGCACCGCCCGCAAAGTTTGCAGACGTGGTCAGGTCGGACCCGTCAAAGACGTCGTTGCCAACATTACCAACGGCATTCTCTATA
>JABJHA010000025.1 GCA_018662005.1 Rhodospirillaceae bacterium
CCAACTACCGTCCGCAGTTTTACTTCCGCACCACCGATGTCACGGGCACCGTTGTTCTGCCTGAAGGCACCGAAATGGTGATGCCGGGTGATAACATCACGATGGAAGTTGAGTTGCTTGCTCCGATCGCCATGGACGAGGGTCTGCGCTTCGCTATTCGCGAAGGCGGGCGGACCGTCGGTGCCGGTGTCGTCGCTTCAATTGTCGAATAAATAAGGTCGTAAAAGATGGAACACCAGAATATCCGTATCCGCTTGAAAGCATTTGATCACCGCGTCCTCGATCAATCTGCCGGCGAGATCATCAATACGGCAAAAAGGACCGGCGCTGATGTTCGCGGGCCGATCCCGCTGCCGACGCGCATTGAGAAATTCACGGTTCTGCGTTCGCCCTTCATCGACAAGAAGTCACGCGAGCAGTTTGAAATTCGTACCCACAAGCGGGTGCTAGATATTATTGACCCGACACCGCAAACAGTGGACGCGCTGATGAAGCTCGACCTAGCTGCCGGTGTTGATGTCGAGATTAAACTTTAAGCCAAGGGTTAGGGACTTAAGCTATGCGTACAGGTCTTATCGCGCAAAAAGTTGGTATGTCGCGTGTTTTCGCCGATGACGGACGTCACATCCCCGTCACCGTGCTGAAGGTCGACAATTGCCAGGTGGTTTCACAGCGCACCGAAGAAAAAGATGGCTACTGCGCTATCCAGCTCGGCGTTGGCAATGCCAAGGTCAAGCGGGTTTCAAAGGCCATGCGTGGTCATTTTGCGGCAGCCAAGGTCGAGCCCAAAAGACGGCTTGAAGAATTCCGCATACCCGCAGATGCGATGGTTGACGTCGGCGCTGAACTTTCCGCCGCTCACTTCGTTGCCGGACAGTATGTCGATGTTTCAGGAACCAGTATCGGTAAGGGTTTTGCCGGTGCCATGAAGCGCCATAATTTTAGCGGCCTGCGTGCTTCCCACGGTGTTTCGATTTCCCACCGTTCACACGGTTCTACTGGTCAGTGTCAAGACCCTGGTCGTGTGTTCAAGGGCAAGAAAATGGCCGGTCACATGGGCGCTGTTCAGGTTACCACCCAAAATCTGGAAGTTGTTTCCACCGATAGCGAACGCGGCCTGATTTTGATTAAAGGAGCCGTCCCCGGTTCCAAGGGCGGATATGTCCGTATTTTCGATTCGGTCAAGCGCACCAATACCCTGGAGCTGCCTTTCCCGGCGGCTCTGGTTGGTGATGAAGCCCCGGTTGAAGAAGAAGTAGTCGAAGAAGTCGCGACGGAAGAAGTCGTGGCCGAAGAAGCAATCGTGGAAGAAGCGGTTGTCGAAGCTCCGGCTGAGGAAACTCCGGCTGAGGAAGCTCCCGTTGAGGAAGCGCCTGCTGAAGATGCCGAGACGAAGGAAGAATAAGCTATGAAGTGCGACGTCATCAGTTTAGAGAACAAAAAGGTCGGCTCTGTCGATCTTGACGAAGCTGTATTCGGTACAGCGGTTCGTGCCGACCTTATGTCGCGTTACGTCAATTGGCAGCTTGCCAAGCGTCGCAGCGGCAATCACAAGGTCAAGACCCGTTCGGAAGTTCAGGGCACCACGGCCAAACCCTTCAAGCAGAAGGGCACCGGTAATGCACGCCAGGGTTCCAAGCGCGCCCCGCAGCTTCGTGGCGGCGGTGTTGTTTTTGGCCCGCACGTTCGCGATCACGGTTTTGGTCTGCAGAAAAAGGTTCGCAGGCTGGCATTGAAATCCGCCCTGTCATCGAAGCAGGCCGAAGGCAAACTGGTTGTCCTTGACAATGCCAAGATGAAGAACCCGAAAACCGCTGACCTGATTAAAAACCTTGGCAAACTTGGCTGGGGTAAAGCCCTGGTTATTGACGGCAACGAACTGGATAACAACTTCCAGCTCGCCGCCAGAAACGTCATGGGTCTGAACGTCCTGCCAAGTCAGGGCGCAAATGTTTACGACATCCTGCGCAGCGATACCCTGGTGTTGACCAAGGATGCCATTGACAAGCTTGTGGAGCGTTTGAAATGAGCCTGAGCAAATACAACGGCAAGGCGAACCCGAGTCCGGAGCGTAAGTTTGAGCTGCTTCGCGCGCCGATCATTACGGAAAAATCGACCCTGCTTTCAGAATTCAACCAGGTCAGCTTCCGCGTCCCCATGGATGCCAGCAAGCCTGAAATCAAAGCCGCCGTTGAAGACCTGTTCAAGGTCAACGTGACGGCTGTGAACACACTCATTGCCAAGGGCAAGACCAAGAAATTTCGCGGTCGCGCCGGCAAACGGATCGACACCAAGAAAGCCATCATTACGCTGGCCGAAGGTCAGTCCATTGATGTTTCGACGGGGGTTTAAAGTCTAATGGCACTCAAACAATTTAAACCGACTACACCTGGTCGACGTGGTTTAGTCCTCGTCAGCCGTGAAGGTCTGTGGAAAGGCAAGCCCGAAAGGGCGTTGACCGAAGGTCTTCGCAAGAAAGGTGGCCGCAACAACACCGGTCGCATCACCGCCCGTCGTCGTGGTGGCGGACACAAGCGCCGCTACCGGATTATTGACTTCAAGCGCAACAAGCTTGATGTCGTCGGCACCGTTGAACGGCTGGAGTACGACCCCAACCGCACCGCCTTTATCGCCCTGATCAATTACGATGATGGTGAGCGCGCTTACATCATTGCGCCGCAACGTCTGACTGTTGGTGACAAGGTTGTCTCCGGCGAACAGGTTGATATTAAGCCTGGCAACGCCATGCCCATGAAAAATATCCCTGTTGGAACGATCATTCATAACGTCGAGTTGAAACTCGGAAAAGGAGCGCAAATTGCGCGTTCTGCAGGCACTTACGTGCAGCTGATTGGTAAGGATCAGGGCTACGCCCAGCTTCGCCTCAGCTCTGGCGAACTGCGTATGGTTCGCGGCGAATGCATGGCTACCATCGGCGCCGTGTCCAACCCGGATCAGCAAAATATCAAACTCGGCAAGGCCGGACGTAACCGCTGGCTGGGCAAACGCCCATCTGTCCGCGGTGTCGCCATGAACCCGGTTGACCATCCCCATGGTGGTGGTGAAGGCCGGACATCTGGTGGTCGTCATCCGGTGACCCCTTGGGGCAAGCCGACCAAAGGCAAGCGTACACGTAGCAACAAAAAGACGGATCGCATGATTATGCGCCGCCGTCGCAGCAAGAAGTAGGAGGCCGTTTTGGCTCGTTCCATTTGGAAAGGTCCGTTTGTAGACGGATACCTTCTTAAAAAAGCAGAAACCAGTCGCGCCAGCGGCCGTAACGAGGTTATCAAAACCTGGTCGCGACGTTCCACGATACTGCCGCAGTTCGTTGGATTGACCTTCGGCGTCTACAACGGTCGCAAGTTCATTCCGGTTCTGATTACCGAAGACATGATTGGTCACAAGATGGGCGAGTTCTCACCGACCCGCACCTACCTTGGCCACACCGCCGACAAGAAGGCGAGGAGGATTTAAATCATGGGTAAGAAATCAGCTCCACGGCCTTACGCCGATAACGAAGCAATGGCTTATTCCAAGCACATGCGGGTCAGTGCCCAGAAACTGAATCTGGTTGCAACACAGATCCGTGGCATGGACTGCGAAACGGCAATGGCTGAATTGCAGTTCTCCAAACGTCGTATTGCCGGTGATGTCAAAAAAGTTCTCGAATCGGCAATCGCAAATGCCGAAAACAACCACGACCTGGACGTCGACAGACTTTTTGTCGCCGAAGCCACCGTGGGCCGGACAATGGTTATGAAACGCTGGAGGGCCCGCGCTCGTGGCCGTACCGGTAAAATTCTTAAACCCTTCAGCAATTTGCGCGTCATTGTGCGCGAGCGTGAGGAGACCGTCTAAATGGGTCAAAAAGTAAACCCGATCAGCCTCAGGCTGGGAATTATCCGCACCTGGGATTCCCGTTGGTATGCAGAAGACAACTATGCGGAATTCCTGCATGAAGACTTAAGCATTCGCAAGTATCTGATGGAACGTCTGGCCCAGGCCGGTGTTTCAAAGGTTGTCATCGAACGTCCGGCCAAGAAAGCGCGGATTACGGTTCATACGGCTCGTCCGGGCGTTATCATCGGCAAGAAAGGCGCTGACATTGAAATCCTGCGCAAAGATATCTCGAAGCTGACGGGCTCGGAAGTGCACGTCAACATCGTTGAAATCCGCAAGCCCGAAATCGATGCCCAGCTTGTCGCCGCAAACGTTGCCCAGCAGATGGAACGTCGTGTTTCCGTCCGTCGCGCCATGAAGCGGGTCGTTCAGTCGGCTATGCGTCTCGGTGCTGAAGGCATTCGCATTTATTGTTCCGGCCGATTGGGTGGTGCTGAAATCGCCCGCGACGTCTGGTACCACGAGGGTCGCGTACCGTTGCATACGTTCCGCGCCCACATCGATTACGGCACGGCCACCGCGCGCACCACGTATGGCGCTTGCGGCGTTAAGGTCTGGATCTACAAGGGTGAAATTATGGCCCACGATCCGATGGCCATGGAAAAACAGGTTATTGAATCTCAGCCGGCTCGCTAAGGCGGCCAAGTTTAAGAGTTAAGCGAAAGCAAAACGATGCTAAGTCCAAAACGTACAAAATATCGCAAGGCACACAAAGGCCGCATTCACGGGAATGCAAAAGGCGGCACCGAGCTTAATTTCGGTGCTTATGGCCTGAAGGCGACAACGCCTGAACGCGTCACCGCGCGTCAGATCGAAGCTGCCCGTCGCGCCATGACCCGTCACATGAAGCGTGCCGGTCGTGTCTGGATCCGGATTTTCCCGGACGTCCCGGTTTCCAAAAAGCCGCCTGAAGTGCGTCAGGGTAAGGGTAAGGGCTCCGTCGAATTTTGGGCCGCCCGCGTCAAACCTGGTC
Source organism: Rhodospirillaceae bacterium (assembly GCA_018662005.1). Lineage (NCBI taxonomy): Bacteria > Pseudomonadati > Pseudomonadota > Alphaproteobacteria > Rhodospirillales > Rhodospirillaceae > Rhodospirillaceae bacterium. The sequence continues at coordinate 4,877 of JABJHA010000025.1, forward strand.
GCATCATGTTTGAAGTCGATGGCGTTTCAATGGCCGTCGCCAAAAAGGCTTTCGAGCTTGCCGCTGCTAAATTGCCGCTTGGTACGCGTTTCGTAACGCGCCTTGGCGAGGAGGATTAGGACCATGAGTAAAGGAATGAAACCAGCTGATTTGCGCGCCAATTCCGATGATCAGTTGAAAGATGAACTGATCGGCCTTCGCAAGGAGTCCTTCAATCTTCGCTTTCAGGCCGCTAGCGGCCAATTAGAGAACACTGCAAGATGCCGCCAGGTAAGCCGTGGCATCGCGCGTATTAAAACCATTCTTGGCGAGCGTGATAACGCTTCCAAGGCCGCTTCGTAAGAATTGAGGTAACGACAGATGCCCAAGCGAATACTGCAAGGAGTCGTGGTTAGCGACAAAATGGACAAGACCGTGACCGTCAAGGTCGAACGTCGGTTCAAGCACCCGCTCTACAAGAAATTTATCCGTCGCTCGAAAAAGTACGCGGCGCATGATGAAAACAACGTGGTCAAAATTGGCGATGTGGTGAGAATCCGCGAATGTCGTCCGATTTCAAAGCGCAAGACATGGGAAGTCGTCACCGAGACTGCTTAAATCCGTAGTCTTTTGAGTGAACGAATAGAGGAATGAGAAAATGATCCAAGTGGAAACTAACTTGGCCGTTGCCGACAACTCCGGCGCCCGTCGGGTTCAGTGCATCAAGGTGCTCGGTGGCTCCAAGCGCCGTTATGCTTCCGTCGGTGATGTCATCGTTGTCTCCATCAAAGAGGCAATTCCCCGCGCCCGCGTCAAAAAGGGCGATGTGGTGCAGGCTGTCGTTGTTCGTACGGCCAAGGATATCAATCGTGAAGACGGAACGACCATCCGCTTCGACAATAATGCTGCCGTGCTTATCAACAAGCAGGGCGAACCCATCGGCACCCGTATTTTCGGCCCGGTGACCCGTGAATTACGCGCCAAGAAATATATGAAGATTATTTCTTTGGCGCCTGAAGTTCTTTGATTAGGTGACTCTGAAAATGGCTCAGAAAATGCGAATGAAAAAGGGCGACCAAGTCATCGTCCGTACCGGCAAAGACAAGGGAAAGAGCGGAGAAGTTCTGCGCACGATCCCGAAGGAGAACCGTGCCTTGGTGCAGGGTGTGAACATGATCAAGCGTCACACGCGCCCGACCCAGGCATCAGCTGGTGGGATCGTCGAGAAAGAAGCCACGATCCATATCTCCAATTTGGCTCAAATCGATCCGAAAGACAGTAAACCGACGCGGACTGGCGTCAAGGTACTCAAAGATGGTCGCAGGGTCCGCTTCGCAAAGCGGTCCGGCGAAGTCATCGACAAATAGCGGATGCAGAAATAATGGCACGTTTACAAGAACATTACGAAACGACGATCCGTCCGACCTTACAGGACGAGTACAAGTACAAGAGCTCAATGCAGGTTCCGAAACTTGAAAAGATCGTCCTTAACATGGGCGTTGGTGAAGCTTCCCAGGACAAGAAGCTGATCAAAGGCGCCCTTGAAGACATGGCTTTGATCAGTGGTCAAAAGCCGGTTGTCACCAAAGCCAAGAAGTCGATCGCCACCTACAAGTTGCGCGATGGCATGACCGTTGGCTGCAAGGTGACCCTGCGCAATGAGCGCATGTACGAATTCCTGGACCGGCTGGTCAACATTGCGTTGCCCCGTGTCCGCGATTTCCGTGGTTTGAATGGCAAAAGTTTTGACGGCAAAGGCAACTACGCCATGGGCGTCAAGGAACAGATCATTTTTCCCGAGATTGATTATGACAAGGTCGACCGCGTACGCGGCATGGACATCATCATCTGCACAACCGCCAACAGCGACGACGAAGCAAGATCCCTGCTTAGGGGCTTTGATCTGCCGTTCAAAGGCGAAGCAACCGGAGAGAACAAGTAATGGCTAAGAAAAGCGTTGTTGAGAGGAACAAGAAGCGTGAAAGGCTGGCAGCCAAGTTTGCTTCCCGTCGCGCTTCCCTGAAAGCACAAGCCAAGGACCCAGCACTGTCCCTGGAAGAGCGTTTTGAAGCCCGTTTGAAATTGGCCGAAATTCCGCGTAATGCGTCGCCTGTCCGGCAACGCCTACGCTGTAAATTAAGCGGCCGTCCCCGTGGCAATTATCGCAAGTTCAAACTTTCGCGTATTGCCCTTCGTGATTTAGCATCCACCGGTCAAATTCCCGGCATGGTTAAGTCGAGCTGGTAGGAGAGGTACGAATATGTCTATGACCGATCCCTTGGGTGATATGCTTACGCGTATCCGTAATGGCCAACAGGCCCGTAAAAGCACCGTTTTGGCGCCAGCTTCCAAGCTGCGTTCAAACGTGCTTGAAGTCCTCAAGCGTGAGGGTTTCATTCGCGGCTTCAGCCAGGAAGAAATTCGCCCCGGAATCAATGAACTGACGATCGAGCTTAAGTATCACGAGGGTGACCCCGTGATCCGCGAGATATCTCGAGTGTCGACCCCCGGTTGCCGCGTTTACTCGAAAATCAAGGACCTGACCCGTGTTTATAACGGTCTTGGTATCTCGATCCTTTCGACCCCGCGCGGTGTTATGTCCGATGCCGAAGCACGCGATGCCAATGTTGGCGGCGAAGTGCTTTGCCAGGTCTTTTAGGATAGGACGAACCACATGTCTCGAATTGGTAATAATCCTGTTGAAGTTCCCGAAGGCGTTGATGTCGCCGTGGTTGGACAGCAAGTCACAGCAAAAGGCAAGCTCGGTGAGATTTCCTTTACATTGTCTGACGACGTTGATATCAGCCGGGAAGAAAATAAGGTCTTGGTTAAGCCCCGCGGTACTTCCATCCGTGCCCGCAAGATGTGGGGAACGGCGCGAGCCGTTATCAACAATCTTGTTGTTGGTGTTTCGGAAGGCTTTACCCGCAACCTGGAAATCAATGGTGTTGGTTATCGCGCCCAGATTCAGGGTAGCGAACTGATCATGCAACTTGGCTACAGCCACGAGGTTCGCCATCCTGTTCCCGAGGGCATCACTATCAAGTGTCCCGATCAGACCCACATCACCATCGAAGGCGTTGATAAGCAGAAAGTCGGTCAAACGGCTGCTGAAATTCGCGCCTATCGCCCGCCAGAACCCTACAAGGGCAAAGGCATCAAGTACGCCGACGAATACGTTCGGCGCAAAGAAGGCAAGAAGAAGTAAGTCATGGCTCATTCAAAGCAACTCTTCGAACGCCGCAAGGGCCGCAATCGGGTCCAGATCCGGCGTGCTGGCGGAAGCCGTCCGCGTTTATCCGTATTCCGTTCGGGCAAGCACATCTATGCCCAGATTATCGATGACACGCAGGGCGTTACCCTGGCCGCGGCATCAAGCGTCGATAAGGATTTACGCACCAAGGTCAAGACCGGCGCCGACAAGACAGCAGCCACCGAAGTTGGCAAGCTTGTCGCCGAGCGTGCTGTCAAGGCTGGCATCAAGGACGTGGTCTTCGACCGCGGCGGATATAAATATCACGGTCGGGTAAAAGCCCTGGCCGATGCGGCTCGCGAAGCCGGTTTGTCATTCTAGGAGCGCTATTTTTATGGCACAGACACCGACACCTAAAAGAGATGATCGCCGCCCCGGCCGTGGTCGTGGCAGGAACAAGGAAGAGCAGTCTCGTGATGACGAGCTGATCGACAAACTTGTTCATATCAACCGTGTTGCCAAAGTGGTCAAGGGCGGCCGTCGTTTTTCCTTTGCCGCCTTGGTCGTTGCCGGTGACGGCAGTGGTCGCGTTGGTTTTGGCACCGGCAAAGCCCGCGAAGTTCCTGAAGCCATTCGTAAGGCTACGGATCAGGCAAAGCGTGAAATGATCCACGTGCCGCTGCGTGATGGTCGCACCCTTCATCATGATGTTGAAGGCAACTTCGGCGCCGGCAAGGTTGTTCTGCGTAGCGCCCCTCCGGGTACCGGTATTATTGCCGGTGGTCCCATGCGTGCTGTCTTTGAAGCCATGGGCGTGCAGGATGTGGTTACCAAATCTATTGGTACAGCCAATCCCCATAACATGATCAAGGCGACCTTCAAGGCGCTGCAAAACAGTTCCTCACCGCGCAGTGTTGCCGCGCGTCGTGGCAAGAAAGTCAGTGAAATTGTTGCCCGTCGTGGCGGTGGAGCAGCCACTGCGGCCGTTAAGGAGCAAGCAGATGGCTGATAAAAAAGGCACTGTCAAAGTGACACAGACCGGCAGCCCGATCGGTCGTCAGAAATACCAGCGTGAAACCCTTAAAGGTCTTGGGCTCAACAAGATGCACAAATCCCGCGAGTTGGAAGATACGCCTTCCGTGCGTGGCATGATCAATAAGGTTAAGCACCTGGTCAGTGTCGAAGAAGCGGGCTAAAGGTTAAATAAAATTGGCGAGTTTCTCTTTGCTCATAGACAAAGAGGGGCGCAAGCCGAAAGGAAAAGAATATGAAACTCAATGAGTTACGTGATAACCCCGGCGCTACCACGAATCGCAAGCGGGTTGGCCGTGGTATCGGTTCGGGCACTGGCAAAACTGCCGGTCGCGGACACAAGGGGCAGAAATCCCGTAGTGGTGTTTCGTTGCTCGGATTTGAAGGTGGCCAGATGCCCCTTTATCGCCGGCTGCCAAAGCGTGGTTTCAAAAACCCGTTCTCGAAAAACTTTGCCGAAATTAATCTTGGCAAATTGCAGGCAGCTATTGATGACGGCAAGATTGACGGCAAGAAGAATATCGATGCCAGCGTCTTGCTCGAAGCAGGTCTGGTCCGTAAATCCAAGGACGGCGTCAAGTTGCTTGCCAAGGGTGAACTGAAAGCCAAGCTGACCATTGAAGTCGCCGGTGCCTCCAAGGCTGCTATTGCCGCTGTTGAAAAAGCCGGTGGCAAGGTCACGGTAACGGCCCCGGTTACGCTCGCCGAGGACAAGCCTGCGCCTAAGAAGACAAAGCAAGCAAAAGCCGCACCCGAATCTGAAGCCGACACGGCTGAATAAGGCAGAACCGACGTCATGTCCTCAGCAGCAGAACAACTCGCAGCCAATATGAACTTCGGGGCCTTTTCCAAGGCCACGGAGCTTAAAAAGCGTATCTGGTTCACGCTTGGCGCGTTGATTGTCTACCGGTTGGGTACGTACATTCCGTTACCGGGTATTGATCCGGTTGTCTTGCAGGATATCTTCTCGCAGCAAGCAGGCGGCATTCTGGGCATGTTTGACATGTTCTCCGGCGGTGCGCTTGGCCGGATGACCATTTTCGCCCTCAATATCATGCCTTACATCTCGGCCTCGATCATCATGCAGCTGATGACTTCGGTGTCGCCGAAGATGGCGGCACTTAAGAAAGAAGGCGAATCCGGCCGCAAGCTGATTAACCAATACACCCGCTACCTGACCGTTTTGATTACCACGATGCAGGCCTACGGCATCGCAGTCGGGCTTGAGGGAATGAATTCCAGCGTCGGTTCGGCGGTGATTGATCCCGGCGTGTTCTTCCGCTTTACGACGGTTGTCACCCTTGTTGGTGGCACCATGTTCCTGATGTGGTTGGGTGAACAGATTACCGCTCGCGGCATCGGCAACGGCATTTCGTTGATTATCTTCTCGGGTATCGTCGCCAATTTGCCCAGCGCCATTGCCGGAACCCTTGAATTGGGCCGTACCGGGGCTCTTTCATCCTTGTTGATTGTCGCCCTGATCATCATGTCAGTCGGCGTGATCTTCTTCATTATCTTTATGGAGCGAGCCCAGCGCCGCCTGATCGTTCAGTATCCAAAACGCCAGCAGGGTAGCAAGATGAGCGGCGGCGAAAGCTCGCATTTGCCGCTTAAATTGAACACCGCAGGTGTGATTCCGCCGATTTTTGCAAGCTCGATCCTGTTGATGCCGATTACAATTATCGGATTTAGTGCCGGTTCCGGACCGGAATGGCTGTCGACTGTTGCTGCTTTGCTGGGTCGCGGGCAACCGCTGTATCTGGCGATTTACGTATCCATGATCGTTTTCTTTGCATTCTTCTACACCGCCGTTGTCTTCAATCCGGAAGATACCGCCGATAATCTGAAGAAGCATGGCGGCTTTATTCCCGGCATTCGCCCCGGCAAGAATACCTCTCAGTATCTGGACAAGGTGCTGACCCGGTTGACCGTCGTCGGCGCCGCGTATCTGGCGATAGTCTGTCTGTTACCTGAAATTCTGATATCCCGCTTTTCGGTACCGTTTTATTTCGGTGGCACGAGCCTTTTGATCGTGGTCACCGTGACCATGGATACGGTATCCCAGGTTCAGTCCCATTTGCTGGCCCATCAGTACGAAGGGTTAATCAAGAAATCCAAACTGAAGGGAAGGCGGGGATGAAACTGATTTTGCTAGGGCCTCCTGGAGCCGGGAAGGGAACGCAAGCCAAGCGTTTGCAGGAAGCCTATAGCATTATCCAACTTTCAACGGGTGACATGCTGCGCGCCGAAGTCGATTCAGGCAGCGCGCTGGGCGCCCAGGCAAAAGAAGTGATGGAATCAGGCGAACTTGTTTCCGACGAATTGATTATCAAGATGATTTCGTCGCGTATTGATAAAGATGACTGTAAGGCCGGCTTTATTCTTGATGGTTTTCCGCGCACGACCCCGCAGGCCGAAGCGCTGGACAAGATGTTTGAAGAGAAGGATTTAAAACTCGATTGTGTGATCGAGATGCAGGTTGATGACGAAGCGATGGTTGAACGCATAACCGGGCGATATACATGCTCCGCGTGCGGTCGGGGTTACCACGATTCGTTCAAAAAACCGGATGTTGAAGGTGTTTGTAATCAATGCGGCGGAAAAGAGTTTTCCAGGCGCGCTGACGACAACGCCGAAACCGTCCGTTCAAGGCTTCTGGCCTATCATGAACAGACGGAGCCGATCATTTCCTACTACGGAAATAAAGGCATTTTGAAGAGCATCGACGGCATGGCTGCCATCGATGATGTAACGAAACAAATGAAGGATTTAATTGGCTAAAGACTGCGTGTTGACTTAGGGAAAAGAGCGCCTATAATCGCGCCTCTTTGGGTTCCCTGACCCAGTCTTTATCGTTTAAAACCAACGGGTAAGGAGTACCAGCATTGGCGCGAATCGCTGGCGTAAACATTCCGACCGGGAAACGGGTCGTGATTGCACTGACATACATCCATGGAATCGGCCGCACAAAGGCGGTCGAAATCTGTGAAAAGGTTGGAATTCCTGCCGAAAGGCGGGTCAGTGACCTAACTGAATCGGAATTGACGGGTATCCGTGATTCCGTTGATAACGACTATCAGGTCGAAGGTGATCTTCGCCGTGAAGTCGCCATGAACATCAAGCGTCTTATGGACCTTGGCTGTTATCGTGGTATCAGGCATCGCCGCGGCTTGCCTGTTCACGGTCAGCGAACACACACCAATGCGCGTACCCGCAAGGGTCCGGCAAAGGCTATCGCTGGCAAGAAAAAAGTTGCTAAGTAAGAATTAGGATAAATAATGTCAAAGCCGACAACGCAGCGACCACGCCGTCGTGAACGCAAAAATATTGTTTCAGGTGTGGCCCATGTAAACGCCACGTTCAACAATACCATGATTACCATCACGGATGCGCAAGGTAACTCGATTGCCTGGGCGTCTGCTGGTAGCCAGGGCTTCAAGGGATCGCGTAAATCGACCCCTTACGCCGCCCAGATGGCAGGTGAAGACGCCGGTCGCAAGGCCCAGGAACATGGTATGAAGACCCTTGAGGTCGAAGTTAAAGGCCCTGGTTCAGGACGAGAGTCAGCACTTCGCGCTCTACAGGCTGTTGGCTTTACCATTACCGCTATTCGTGACGTCACGCCCATTCCGCATAATGGCTGCCGTCCACGTAAACGCCGTCGCGTCTAAGACGGTCAGGCCGGGGATTTAACCCCCCGGTTTATTTAAGTGGCTCTTGTTTTGTTTAAGGGCCTGACATTAATGCATTGAGCATGAGGTTTTTTCCGTGATTCAAAAGAATTGGCTGGAATTGATTAAACCGATGAAACTTGACGTTGTACCGGGTGCAGATCCGGAACGTCGTGCAACCGTCGTTGCAGAACCGCTGGAACGCGGTTTTGGTCTTACCCTGGGTAATGCTTTACGCCGGGTACTGCTGTCGTCCCTGCAAGGGGCCGCCGTAACGTCAGTGCAGATCGACAACGTCTTGCACGAGTTTTCATCGATCCCGGGTGTCCGCGAGGACGTCACCGACATTGTCCTGAATATCAAATCGATGGGACTTCGTATGCACGCCGAAGGGCCGAAGCGTATTACGCTGAAAGCTTCCGGCCCAGGTGAAGTCAAGGCGGGTGATATTGAAACTGGTCCCGACATCGAAGTTATGGACCCGTCGCTGATTATTTGTCATCTCGACAAAGGCGCCAAGCTGTCCATGGAAATGACCGTCGAACACGGCAAGGGTTATGTTGCTGCGGCCCAGAACCGGGCTGAAGATTCGCCGATCGGGCTTATTCCCATCGATGCGGTTTTCTCTCCTGTGACCAAGGTTAGCTACAAGGTTGAAAACAGCCGTGTCGGTCAGATTACCGATCACGACAAGCTGTCCCTTGAAGTGACATCCAACGGTGCTGTTACCCCTGATGATGCTGTCGCCCTGGCGGCGCGCATTCTTCAGGACCAGTTGCAGTTGTTCATCAACTTCGAGGAACCGCAGAAAGTTCAGCAGGAAGAAGAAAAAGACGAACTGCCGTTCAACAGGAACCTGCTTCGCAAGGTTGATGAGCTTGAACTCTCTGTGCGTTCAGCCAACTGCCTTAAAAACGACAACATCATTTATATCGGCGATCTCGTGCAAAAGAGTGAATCCGATATGCTTAGGACCCCGAACTTCGGTCGTAAATCCCTGAACGAGATCAAGGAAGTGCTGTCGCAGATGGGTCTGCACCTGGGTATGGAAATTGCCGATTGGCCGCCTGAAAACATCGAAGACCTGGCCAAAAAACTCGAAGACCCGTTCTGAGGGTTTTAAAAAACTTATTCAAGGAGAGAAATCATGCGACATGGCATGAGCGGACGCAAACTTAACCGGACCAGTTCACATCGCAAGGCGATGTTCTCGAACATGGTTACGTCCCTACTGGATCATGAACAGATCACCACGACCCTGCCCAAGGCAAAGGAATTGCGTCGCATTGCCGACAAGATGATCACCCTGGGTAAGCGCGGCGACCTGCATGCCCGCCGTCAGGCGTTGTCCGTCATTAAGGACACTGAAGTCGTCGGCAAGCTGTTTAGCTCTCTGGCCGAACGTTACAAGGAACGCAATGGTGGCTACACCCGTGTCCTTAAGGCCGGCAACCGTTACGGCGATTGCGCGCCGATGGCGGTACTGGAACTGGTAGACCGCGATCCGGAAGCCAAAGGTGCCACCGATCTGGCCCGCGTCGAGGCTGAAGAAGCTGCCATGGCACTGGCCGAAGCTGAATAAGGCTCCTGCCACGTTAGTTTTAAAGGCCGCTCTTAGGAGCGGCCTTTTTTTTATGTATTTTTTGAAAGTCAGTTCGGCACCCATATCCAGATAATTTAAAAACTCTAAGTTGCTCTCAAATTATCCCACTTTTATAGTGTTTCCATTATTGATAGGGATAACAAACCATTGCTGCGCCACTTTCTGATAACGTTGATTTTAACACTCGGGATTAGTTTTAACCCGATGACTTTGTTTGCTGAGCAAAGTCATGTTTCGCTTCCATCAATAAAGAACAACACCGTTGCCCCCCGGGTCATCTATATTGAAAACCCAAGATTTCCTAAAATCTCAAATGAAGAACTCTGGAAAATTTTTCTGTATGCCTCTGATCTGATCAATGAGCATTTTAAAATAACCGTTAAAAAACCAGAGGAAATCCCGACTTTTCATATCGATAAAATTTTTGCCGAGCTTGTCGAAAACAAACCTCCTGACTTTGATGATCTGATAGGGGATTTTCGCAACGGAAAAGTCGATTGGGGATATGTAAAAGAATCACTCATCGGTCAAATCGGCAAGCAGAAAGACCCCCTCAAAAAACAAATAGAATTTGCCCGACCTTATCTCGTTCAGCCGCTGAAAAATGATGATCTGGAATCTTTTGCCAACGCCATTATAGAAACTTTTAAGGTCCGCTTGTCTTATTGGACAAGCGCCCGTCTGGAAGATGGATATCCAGTCATAGGAGAATTCCCGGGGCGTGAAAGTTTGCCTCTCAACGAATACGGCTATTGGACCTTGATGGCAAAACGTGGCGTTGAGGCAGAAATCATTTTGACCAACCAGCTTGTCGCAAGTGTTGAATATATCCCCATACCAATCCATACCTCCATAAGGGGGGGTATTACGGGTGGCTCAACAGAATTCAATCCTGCCTCCCGGTATGGGTCGTCGGTGTGGGTTTCTCTTTTTCCATATTTATCCAACGATCAACAAATCAAAAAACTCCGAAACGGAGATGTTTACACCCGTGACAAAGCCCTGACTTATGCCGCCGCCATGCTGGCCCATGAGTTGGGACATCAATTGCTTCAACTTGGGCATCCCTGGTCAAACGAAGCTTGCGTTATGCGTCCGGCAGAGGTTCTGGATTTTGCCGCATGGGTAAAGAAGTTCGATGCCAAAAAATGTCAAATTGGTTCAAGCCCGGCAATGGAACCTGGAGCGTTGGAAATACCGGTTTGGTAGCTTCATAAGATTCCGGAAGTGATCACAAAATTTCTTTGATAAGGGCGACGACTCGCTCCGCCTCAATGCCGGCGACGCAAGGGTACATGCCGTCGATGGGTGCAAGGTGGCAATTGCCCAGGCAACCCTCACAGTCCATGGGTTGGTAGATAAAATGGACGTTTTCTGGCTTGATTTCCGGGGCGTAGGGGACGATTTCACCGACGTATGCCGCACTGGCCAGGCAGATGGTTGGCGCGCCCAGGGCGACGGCCAGGTGCATCAGGGCGGTATCGACGCTGATCACCAGTCTGGCCGCCTGCAAGGCCGGAACAAGCTCCTCAAAACCGTTAGAATTAAAACTGACGCCCGGCAGCGACAGCAGCCGTTGGTAGTCAGGATTGGCGTCCATGTCACCGGGTGCGCCGGTCAGGGCGACGCTCGTTCCTTGCGGCAGGCTTTCAATGATGTGCCGATAAAGCGCCACCGGGCTTTGCTTCCCGGCGACAGCGGAAAATGGCTGAATCAGAACATCAAACCTCTCACCACTTCGTCCTTCCATATCGATCTGAACTTTTGGCGGTGTTATTTCAGTGCCGGTCAACCAGTCGCAAAAACGACTCCAACGCACCACCTTGTCGAGCCTGTCGGGGCCACTGTCAAACAAGCGGCTGTAGAGCCCCCGGTTGGCTTTAAGGGCGGCGTCGTATTTCGGCCAGGTGCGGGGTTCCATGGCGATGGCTTGCTCAGGGGACGCCATTTTGACCAACGCTTCATCAAGGTCGGGGTGGCGTAACTGATCGGTTGATATAACAAGACGGTAATGGGCCTTGAAAAGGCGGTCGGCAACTTTACGGCGGTAGGAGAGGGACTTGCGTAATTGCCCGAAATCGACAATTTCCAACCCCATGTCTCCAGGCAGCAAAAAGGCCATTTTGCGAGCGTCATTTCTGAGAAGAACCGTGACCGGTTCGCCTTCGTGGGCTATAGATTTAAAACGACCCGCTAGAAGCGAAAAAAGTACCGTATCGCCCAGACCACCGGCGGAAATCAACAAAACCCCGTTTGCAGGACCGCCTCGATTGCTGAAGTGGCGCTTCAGCTCGAGAAGTTTATCGAGGATGTGAAACAGCTTCATTCAATAGGCCGCGTAGGATTTTTCTTCGACCAGTGCGGACCCCAGTAAATCGTTGATCTGGCGTTTGACCGCCATGCGTTTGTCATTGGTGACGTAGACGGCACGGGCCAGCTTGATGAAACCGTCACCAAAATCCTTGGCCCGTTCACAGTCGCGGATGTCATCTTCGATTTCCCACAGGGCCTCATTGATCTTTTTTAGTTCGGCGCTCAGTTGGTCCAGTTCTTCTGATTTTGGAATGGCCTCGTCCCGCGCTGCGTTCAGGGTGTCGTATTCAAGTCTGACATTAGCCAGCTTGGTTTCGTCTTCAATGCGTTCGAGTTTGATTTCCAAAATCGTGATTTTATCGATAAGTTCACCCGGGGCGACATTGACGGAAACGGTAACGGACACGGTATTCTCCTAATTAATTGCGGGCGAAGTCGTCATCAAGACGTTCTATATCATCTTCGCCCAGATAGTCACCCGATTGTACCTCAATCAGGTAAAGCGGTTGCTGGGTGATGTTTTCAAGCCGGTGGGCGGCGCCGACGGGAATATAAGTCGATTGATTGGGCCCCAGCGTCATATCCTTGCCGTCGCAGTGGACCAAAGCCTCGCCCGATACGACAATCCAATGCTCGGCGCGGCGTTGGTGGCGTTGCAGGGACAGACGGCTATCCGGATTGACGCAAATCCGCTTGACCTGAAATGACGGTCCGCTGTCCAGTGACTGATACCAGCCCCAAGGGCGGCGAACCCGGCCTGGTAAAAGGTGCTCCGTGCGGCCTTCCTTGTCCAGCCGCTTGACAATGGCGCCAATATCCTGGGCCCGGTCCCGGGGCGCAACCAGTACCGTATCGCCGGTATCAACGATAACCATGTCCTTGACACCGACGGTGGCGATCATTTTGTTATAGGTGCGTAGGTAGCTTCCCGTTGTGTCTTCGGCAAAGACATCACCGATGACGACATTGTCCTGTTTATCCTTGTCGGACACTTTCCACAGCTCGGACCACGAACCGATATCGCTCCATCCCATATCAACAGGAACAACACAGGCTTTGCGGGTATGTTCCATGACCGCGTAGTCGATGGAAATGGCAGGGCAGGTCTCGAAAATGTCACCGTCCATGCGGGTGAAATCCAGATCGCGAATGGTCGCCGCCATGGATTTTTCACAAATTGTATACACTTCCGGCTGTAAGGCTTTCAATTCTTCAAGATAGGCGGAAGCCTTGAACAGGAAAATCCCGCTGTTCCAGACATGGCCGCCGGCGGCAATCATTTTAGCGGCCTTTTCAGGGTCCGGTTTTTCGATAAACTTTTCAACGTCGAGACAACCCGGCGCCGTGCTTATTTCATCGCCACCCAGAATGTATCCGTATCCGGTTTCAGGTCCGGTGGGTTTGATCCCAAAAGTCACCAGATAATCGTTTTTAGCCGCTTTGGCGGCAGTCTTGATGGCGGCCTGGAAGGCTTTGGTATTACTAATCAGATGATCTGATGGTAACAGCAGGATGGTCGCGTCCTTGTCAATGGCGCGTAAGGTCAGTGCCGCAATGGCTGCGGCCGGGGCAGTATTTCTTCCGATTGGCTCAAGAATGATGTCACGGACATACAGATTGATTTGGCGAACCTGTTCGGCAACGCTGAACCGGTGCTGGTCATTGCAGATAACCAGCGGTGCTTCAAAATTCTTGCCGGTAACCCGGTTCAGGGTTTCCTGCAACAGGGACTTATCAGATGTCAGCGATAGCAACTGCTTGGGGTAGTGCTTGCGCGACAACGGCCACAATCGGGTTCCCGAACCGCCTGACAGGATGACTGGATAAATGCTCATGGATAACGGTTCTCTGATTCGGAATACTGAGGGTTTTGATTAGCACAGATGCCGTCTTCGGGCTATGGAGTGATTAGTCTTGCATTCGTACACAGAATGATTGATTGAAGCGGTATGTTGAAAGGTTCAGATAATTTTCGCGGTGCGGCGTTGATGGCTGCCAGCATGGCCTTTTTCGTCATTAATGACAGTTTGGTCAAACTGGCGTCCGACAACCTTGGTCTTTTTCAGATCATTCTGCTGCGTGGACTGATGGCTAGCGCCTTGCTGGCCCTGGTCGCCCTGAAAAGAAAATCTATTTTTCCCATCCTCAACAGATCCGACTGGAAGATTTTGACTTTCAGATTGATCGGCGAAGTCGGGGCGACGCTTTGCTATCTAACGGCGCTTTTCAACATACCCATTGCCAATGCCACGGCGATCCTGGCGGCACTGCCGCTGGCGGTAACCCTGGCGGCGGCTGTATTTATGGGTGAGCCTGTTGGCTGGCGGCGTTATCTGGCGATTATGGTCGGTTTTGCCGGGGTGTTGATCATTGTCCGCCCAGGCTCCGAAGGCTTCAACGCTTATTCCATCTGGGCTCTTGGCGCGGTGGGGTTTGTCGTCCTCAGGGATTTATCGACGCGCCTGCTATCGGCACATGTATCATCTATTTTCGTCTCATTATTGACCTCAATCGCGATCACAGTGACAGGCGGTGTCATGTCATTATTCCTAGTCTGGGAACCGGTTGGGGCAGTCGAGATCAGGCTTCTTGCTGCTGCTGCGATGCTGATGGTCTTCGCCTATTTGACCAGCGTCATGACAATGCGGGTCGGCGAAATCGGTTTTGTTTCACCATTTCGCTACACGGCCCTTCTTTGGGCGATAGCCCTTGGTGTTTTTATCTTTGGGCGATAGCCCTTGGTGTTTTTATCTTTGGCGACGTCCCCGATACCTGGACCCTTCTGGGTATTACCATCATCGTGCTGATGGGGATTTATACGCTCTACCGCGAGAAAAAAATCAAGAAACTGGATCAATCTGTCAGTTCATGAGTGTTAGACTATCGCCTGAATTATGGATTTGACGGAACGTATACGATGAAACAGGGAATTGTTGTCGTTTTGGGCTTTGTTGCCCTTGCTCTGCTGGATGGTGCCGGGGTGCTGGCGGCAGAAAAAGTCGTTCCGGAATCCCGTTCCCAGGTTCAATTTTCGTACGCGCCGCTGGTTCAAAAGGCATCGCCAGCGGTGGTCAATATCTATACCCGAAAAGTGGTCAGAAGCAGGACTATCTCGCCGCTTTTCAATGACCCGTTCTTTCAACGCTTCTTTCAGGGTACGCCCGGTTTTTCAGGTTCCCGCAAAAGGATCCAGAATTCGTTGGGATCGGGAGTCCTGGTCAGTGCCGATGGATTGATCGTCACCAATAATCACGTTATTGAAGGAGCCGATGAAATTCGCGTGGTGTTGACCGACCGGCGGGAATACGAGGCTGAAATCGTTGGCACCGATGAGCGCACCGACCTTGCCTTACTGCGGGTTGAAGTCAAGGGTGAAGAATTGCCTTTCCTGCCCTTAAGCGATTCCGACGAACTGGAAGTCGGCGATCTGGTGCTGGCTATCGGCAATCCATTCGGGGTTGGTCAAACGGTTACCAGCGGTATCGTTTCAGCACTGGCCCGGACCCAGGTCGGGGTTTCCGATCTGGCCTCGTTCATTCAAACAGACGCCGCCATCAATCCCGGCAATTCCGGTGGTGCGCTCATTGGTATGGATGCCCGTCTGGTTGGTATTAACACCGCTATTTTTTCAAAAAGCGGTGGCTCGCAGGGGATCGGCTTCGCCATTCCTTCAAATATGGTGAGAGCCGTCGTTGCCGGTACGGTCAAGGGCGGCCGGTTGGTGCGGGCTTGGTTTGGCGCCTGGGGACAGGCTGTTACGCCCGATATCGCTCAAGCCCTGGGCATGGACAGGCCAACCGGTGTGCTGATCAAGAAGGTTCATCAGGGCGGACCTGCCGATCTGGCCGGTATCCGGGCGGGGGATGTTATCATTCGGGTAAAAAGTACGATCGTTGATGATCCTAAAGCCCTGACTTATCGCATCGCCACAATGCCCCTTGGTGGCAAAACTTCCTTGAGCGTTTTGAAGGATGGGCAGGAAAAAAACCTTACCCTGGCCTTGACAGCGCCACCCGAAGAGCCAGCCCGAGACCTAAGAAAACTTTCTGGCCAGCATCCTTTATCGGGCATTGTTGTTGCCAATATGTCACCGGCGCTGGCTGATGAAGTTGGCATCGATTCCTTTGAAGAAGGTGTCTACATCCTGCGATTGGAAGGACGGGATTTTGCCTCGCGACTGGGCCTAAAGCCCGGGGACAAGATCACCAGCATCAACAAACAGGTTATAAATGACACCAGTGGGCTTGAGACGGTGATGGCGAAACGGGTCGATAGCTGGGCGATTGGCATCAAGCGGGGCGGCAAGGTGATGAAACTGGTGATCGACAGATGAGCACTCTTTTCGAATCACAGGCACCGCGGCCTCTTGCCGACCGTCTGCGTCCGCGTACCCTGGACGAGGTCGTCGGTCAGGATCATTTACTGGCCCCTGAAAAGCCTATTGGCCGGATGCGCAGTGCCGGAACGATGACCTCTAGCGTCTTGTGGGGCCCGCCGGGTACCGGAAAGACAACGATTGCGCGCCTGCTGGCTGAACACACAGACTTGCACTTCGAGCCCCTGTCGGCGGTGTTTTCCGGCGTTGCCGACTTGCGCAAAATTTTCGAGGCTGCGCGTGGCCGTCGTCAAGCCGGGCAGGGGACATTATTATTTATCGACGAGGTCCACCGGTTTAACCGGGCCCAGCAAGATGGCTTTCTGCCTTATGTGGAGGATGGCACCGTCATTCTGGTCGGGGCGACGACGGAAAATCCCTCGTTTGAACTGAATGCTGCGTTGCTGTCGCGCTGTCAGGTGCTGGTGCTGAACCGTCTTGATGATCATGCCCTTGAAGAATTACTCACACGATCCGAAAAGGAAGAAGGCCAATCGTTGCCACTTGACAGTGACGCTCGTGCCTCGTTACGCGCTATGGCTGATGGTGACGGGCGCTACTTGTTGAACATGGCCGAAACCCTGTTCGCCCTGCCACTGGATGAGGCTATGGACACCGCTGCCCTGGCCGAGGCCGTGCAACGGCGTATGCCGCTTTATGACAAGTCCCAGGAAGGGCACTACAACCTGATCAGTGCGCTTCACAAGTCGCTGCGTGGTTCTGATACGGACGCAGCGCTTTACTGGTTTGCCCGGATGATCGACGGTGGCGAGGATCCCAATTATATCGCTCGCCGACTGCTGCGTTTTTCGGTCGAGGATATTGGCCTTGCCGATCCGCAGGCTCTGACCCAGGCGATGGCCGCATGGCAAGCATACGAGCGGCTGGGCTCGCCGGAAGGGGAGTTGGCGCTGGTCCAGTGTGTCATCTATCTGGCGACGGCACCAAAATCCAACGCCGCCTACAAGGCTGAAAAGGTCTCAAAGAAGGCAGCCCGGGAAACCGGTTCACTGACCCCGCCCATGCATATCCTTAACGCCCCGACCAAGATGATGAAGGAACTTGGATACGGTGACGGTTATGCTTACGATCACGACGCGGAAAACGGTTTTTCCGGCCAGAACTATTTTCCCGACGGTATGAACCGTCAACGCTTCTATCAACCAAAGGAACGGGGCTTTGAAAGAGACATCCAGAAACGTCTCGCGTACTGGGACAAACTACGCCAGAAGAAAACCGGGGAGCCTTCTTAAATGAGTATCAAGATGCTGGCTTCAATCGCCTTTGGCGGCGCTTTCGGGGCGGTCTTTCGTTACCTGATGATGAGCGGTGTGGGTCACTTCCTGCACGCGGGTTTCCCGTATGCGACCCTTGTCGTCAATGTGTTGGGGTCATTTGTGCTCGGCTCGTTGATTGAAGTGATGGCTATTAGCTGGTCGCCAAGCCAGGAAATGAGAAGTTTTCTTGTCGTCGGAGTGCTTGGGGCCTTTACCACTTTTTCGACTTTTTCACTGGATGTCGTCTATCTGATCGAACGCGGACAATTAACGTCGGCCGGTGGCTACATCGCCTTGTCGGTCATTCTTTCCATTGTCGGGTTGTTTGCCGGGATGATGCTGTTCAGACAGTTTTTGGCATGAGTGGCGTTTCCTTCGCTGATGTGACAAGTGAGGAAGCCGATCTGAGGCTTGATCGCTGGTTCAAACGTCACTATCCCGGCCTGTCCCATGTTCAGTTGCAAAAATTACTGCGCAAAGGGGATGTCCGCGTAGACGGCAAGCGGACCAAAGCCAACAGTCGCCTGATCGCCGGGCAAAAGATACGCATTCCGCCCTTATCAAAGGAAGCCAGCAAGCCGACAAAGAATGAAACCAGAAAGCCAGCTGCAATAGCAGATAGCGATATTGCGGAATTGCGCGAACGGGTTTTGTTTATTGATGAAGATGTCATCGTCCTGGACAAACCACCGGGACTGGCAGTGCAGGGGGGAACGGGGATAACCAAAAGCGTCGATGCCATGCTCGGCGGTTTGATGTTCGATAAAAGCCAACGCCCAAAACTGGTACACCGGTTGGATAAGGATACGTCTGGCGTTCTGGTCCTCGCCAGGTCAACATCGGCGGCCGCCAAACTGACCGGAGCCTTTCGCGCTAAAACTGCCCGCAAAGTTTATTGGGCGGTCGTCGTTGGCGCGCCAAACCCGCTATCGGGCCGGATAAACCTGGCCTTGGCAAAACTGCCTGGTAAGCAGGGCGAACAGATGGTTCCTGATGAAGAAAAAGGCAAAAGGGCGGTGACGTTTTACCGTACCATCGAGAAGGCCGGGCGAAAGGCGAGCTGGTTGTCACTGGAACCGCAAACCGGTCGCACCCATCAACTTCGTGTCCACATGCAGGCACTGGGAACACCAATTTTAGGCGATGGCAAGTACGGCGGAGCAGAGGCTTTTTTGCAGGGCCCGGGCTTAAGTCGCAAGATGCATTTGCACGCCCGCGCCATCCGTATTCCCCATCCCGGTGGTGGCGAGATTGAGGTTATTGCCCCCATGCCCAAACATATGGAAGCGACATGGACATTTTTGGGCTTTGATGAAGAGTTGGCTGCGGATCCGTTTTATCTACCTGACGGTGAAGAATATCCAAATTACTGATTTTATGTTGATATACTGGTCAAAACCAATTTAGGGGAAGGCCATGCGCCTGCTGCTGGTCGAAGATAATCAACGTTTGGCCGAAACGACGAAGGAAGGTCTTGAAAAAGAATCCTTTACTGTCGATTGGTTCGATACCGTCGGCGAATCCGAAGCCGCAATTGAGACGGTTTCCTACGATGCCATTGTTCTTGATCTGGGGCTTCCCGATGGCGACGGCATGGATATTCTTAAACAACTCCGGGCCCGAAAATCATCAACGCCGGTTTTGATCCTGACAGCCCGGGACGGGGTTGAAGACAGGGTCAAGGGCCTGGATGGCGGTGCCGATGATTATCTTCTGAAACCCTTTGCCATGGCCGAATTAATCGCCCGTATCCGGGCTCTTCTGCGGCGTCCTGGCGGGGCGTTGGGCTTAACGTTGACCGCAGGAAATGTGTCCTTTGATACGGCGGCGCGCGAAGTGCGTGTCGGTGACAATGTGATTTCCGTCTCCAGGCGTGAAATGGGCGTTCTCGAACAACTGATGCGCCGTTATGGCCGCGTTGTTCCCAAAGACGTTCTGGAAGACAAACTGTATGGTTTCGGCGAGGAAGTGACCTCAAACTCGGTTGAAGTCCATATATCGCGACTGCGTAAACGCCTTTCCAAGGCCCATGCCGACATTTCGGTTCATACCCTGCGCGGTGTTGGCTATTTGCTCTCTGAAGACGATTAACATGGGCGGCAGGGAAGGCAGACGGGATTTAGTCATTATCGCAGGATTGAGTGTGCTGGCGTTGTTGCTGGCCTTCGCGTTTAATATTTCCGATCATCTCGCGATCTCTGAATTGGTCCCGTATTTCTTGTTGTGGCTGGCCCTGTGCTTTGGTGGGTTTACGTATCGACGGTGGCAGCAGGAACTGGATTTTGGCGCCCATGACCAACCTGGTATTGGTAGCTGGAGTTGGGACATCGTTCAGGATAAGCAGCAGTGGTCAGCAGAAATTTATGAAATCCTTGGTGTCACGCCCGGAACCATCATTCCAACCTATCATGATTTTCTAAAACTCATTCATCCCGAAGACCGCCATCTGTATGAGGAAACCGTTGCCCGAAGTCTTAGAAACAATGTCGGCTATGACATTGATTTTAGAATTTGTACGCCTACCGGTGATGTCCGCATTATCCACGAGAAAAGCGAAGTGGTTTTTGAAGAAGACAAACCGGTGACAATGACCGGGATCATCACTGACATTACGGAAAGCAAGCATGACGAAGCCGATCTCAGAGATCGTTTTGACCTTTTACAATCCCTGATCGACGCCATTCCCATACCCGTTTACCACAAAGACGAAAATGGTTTCTATGAAGGCTGTAACAAGGCTTTCGAGGATTTCAGCGGAACCGCCAAAGCGCAAATACTGGGTAAGACAGTGCATGATTTTATGCCACCTGATTTGGCAAACGCCCAGGAAAATATGGACAAGGCGCTTTTCCGTCAGGGTGGTTTTCAGTCATATGAATCAAAAGTTCTTTCCGTACATGGCCCACGTCAAGACGTCATTTATCACAAGGCCCTGCGTACCAATAGCGATGGAAGTGTTGGGGGGTTAATTGGCACCATCCTGGATATATCTGATCGCAAAAGAATGGAAATCGCACTCAGGGACAGTGAGGAGAGGTTCCGTAATATAGCGGAGTCTGCTTCAGACTGGTTTTGGGAAACCGATACTCAGCACAGGTTTTCTTACCTGTCTGACAGGGTCCAGGATATCCTCGAGGTTGCCCCGGAAACGGTGCTGGGGAGGACCCGCTTGGAACTCGTCGGTAAAGATCAATTCGATGAAGATCCTGAAAAATGGGACCATCATATGGAGCTTTTGCGTCAGCATCTGCCTTTCAGGGGGTTGGTTTATGTCTTTAACGCCAGTGATGGAAACCAACGTCAGATCAGTGTTAGTGGTGTTCCGGTTTTTGACGATGATGGGACTTTTTGTGGTTACCGGGGGACTGGCACCGATATTTCCGAACGTGTACGGGTTGAAGATGCCTTGCGTGAAAGCGAGGAACGTCACCGTAATTTTGCCGCCGACGTGGCTCGTGAATTGCGCACGCCGCTTGCCGTACTCCGAACTCATTTGGATAATTTAAGTGATTCTAAGGAAGTTCAGTCGCTTCGGGTAGACGCCGAAAACATGTCACGCCTGGTCGCTCAGTTACTGGCTATGACGCGAATTGAAACATTCACCACCGATGAAAACCTGGATGACGTTGACCTGGGCGAGGTGTGTAGGAATGTGGCGACGCTTATAGCGCCACTGGCTATCAAAGAGCACAGGTCGATTGAAGTTACCGGTGGCAAGGTGCCCGTTCTGATCAGGGGTAATTCGGCGTCGCTTGAACAGGCGGTTCGCAATCTGGTCGAAAATGCCATTCGATATTCGGCAAGGGGCACGGTCATCTCCTTGAAAGTGAATGAAAAGAAAGTTCCCAGCATAAGGGTTATTGACCGGGGAAGGGGCGTTGCCATCGAGCAGAGAGAACAGATTTTCCGGCGCTTCAAACGATCTGACAGGCGTGGCGGTGGCGCCGGTTTGGGGCTTTCCATCGTCAAGCGAACGGTCAACAACCATAATGGCAAAATCGAAATTGAAGACACCCCGGGTGGCGGCGCAACATTCATCCTTTTATTCCCGCCAAATCACGGCTAGATACGAAAAACTCTGTGTATAAGTTTTTCGACTAATGTGATGAAAATAAACAGTAAATATCTATTCTCTGCGTAGATTTGGAAAAAACAGCCCGAAAAATTTCGGAGGTAAGGATTTTGTAAGTTTTATTGGTTAAAAAAGCTGCCATCAGCTTGTCGTTGGATTCTCTGGGGCGGAATACAACGAAAAAAAGGAATACATATATATGTCCATTCTTCGTTTGCCCTTCCTTCTCATCACATCTCTGGTTCTCTCCCTGACTTTCAGTGCCTCTGCCACTGCGGGGACTACATGCCCGGAAGTTCCCAAAGTTTCCTGGTGGAGTGATACGTCTGTTGAAGGAATGACGGCATATGTCGATCGTAAACATGACGGAGACTGGTCGCCTTACCTAAAAAAATGGCAACGTTATGAAGAAAGAATGCGCGGCATCCTGAACAAGGGCGGGTCCGCTGTCATCAAGTCCCGGAACGTCACACTTGAGGGTGAAGATCTGGCTCGTCACATCGACATGATCGCCAAGCGTGTCGAGGCCACACGCTGCATTGCCGATCAGGTCATTGAAGCCCGGTTGACTGAAGAATTTAACAACATGGACACAGCCGCCGGTGGCAACGCCAAAGACCTGGCGGCGAAAAACTGTCCCAAATTCAACAAGGTCGTATGGTGGGAAACCAGCCACGCGGAGGTCGCTTCGTATGTGGAAAGAAAGCATGGTGGTGACTGGAAAGCCTATGTAGAGAAATGGGACAGACAGTTTGAAAAAATGAAATCGCTTAGTGATCGTGGTGGCACGGCAGTTTTCAAATCGAAAAAACTGAAATTGGAAGGTGAAAACCTGGTCCAATATGTTTCAGCCATCAAAGACCGCCTGTCGGTTACTAAATGCCTGGCCCGTCGCGAACTGGTCAATTCCGGCGACAAAAAGAACATTCTCGCCAACGATGGCTGAATAACAAGGGTTGAGTTCACCCGCCATCACGTTTAGATCATCCCTTTAACTTCAGGGGATGATCGCGTTGAACGAACAATCTTCACCAAAAGAATCTTCAAAGGCCCTGCGCCTCGCTGTTTTTGACTGTGACGGGACGCTTGTCGATTCCGCCCATTCCATAGTCTCGTGTATGCAGACCGCCTGTGCCGCCCAGGGGTTTGCCGAACCGACGCCTGAACAGGTCCGGGCCATGGTTGGCCTGCCGCTGGAAGATGCCATTAGTCGCCTCTATCCTGATATGGAGTCAGACACGGTGATGGCCGTCCGCGAAGGATACCGGGACGTCTTTAGCAATCTTCGGCAAAAGGGTGAAGTTCACGAACCGCTTTATCATGGCACGCTGGATGCCTTGAGTGTGCTTGAAAAGGCCGGCTGGTTGCTTGGTGTGGCAACGGGCAAGGCGATGCGGGGATTGGTCGCAACGTTAAAGACCCATGATATTGAGGAACGTTTCGTTACCTTGCAAACAGCGGATATTTCACACGGCAAGCCCAATCCGGACATGCTTTATAAAGCCATGGCCGAAACCGGGGTTGATGCGTCGGCTACGGTGATGATTGGCGATACTTCCTTCGATATGGAAATGGCCCGCAATGCCGGAACTCTGGCCATCGGCGTGTCCTGGGGATATCACGAAGTCGAAGAATTGACCGGGGCTGGCGCTCACCGGGTCGTCGAAACCTATGACCAGCTTCCAGGTGTTATCGAAAGCCTGATGGGGGCCGGTCGCTAATGGCTTTGCCAAAGCGCTTCTATAAGGACGCCACTGTCGCCCCGATAGAAGGGGGATATACCGTTCATCTTGATGATAAACCGGTGCGAACACCTTTAGGTCTGGCTCTTTTACTACCCGTATTTCCATTAGCCGAAGCCGTTGTTTCCGAATGGCAGGCCCAGGATAAGACGATCAATCCGGCGTCCATGCCGCTTTGCGGTTTTGCCAACACGGCCATTGACCGGGTCGGCAAGGAACGTTCAGTTGTTATGGCCAATTTGCTGCATTATGCAGAGACTGATCTGCTGTGCTACCGAGCAGAGGAGCCAGCAGATTTGGTGGCCAGACAAAATGAACAGTGGCAACCTGTTCTTGATTGGGCGGCGTGGGCGTTGGATGTGCATCTTGAAGTGACAAGCGGGGTCTTGCCTTTGACGCCATCACCCAAAGCCTTGCAAGCGATAAGCGATTCCTTAAATAAACTGGATGATATGACCTTAACGGCGGTGGCCAGTATTGCCGCTGCAACGGGCTCTTTCATTCTTGCCCTGGCCGTTAGCGAAAACCACATCGGAGCCGATCAAGCCTTTGAGATGTCCCTGTTGGACGAGTCCTTTCAGAAGGAGCGCTGGGGAGAGGACGCAGAAGCCGCAGCGCGAAATCAACACTTAAAAGATGACATGAACGCGGCTGTTTTGTTTTTATCGCTTCTCAGACAATAATCGCTGGTGCAAAATGGGCAAACCGTACCGACAGGAAACATCATGCACGACATAATTCGACAACTTGAAGAAAAACGCCAACTGGCCAGACTTGGCGGCGGCAAGGCGCGCATTGAATCCCAGCATAAAAAGGGCAAGCTGACGGCGCGCGAAAGAATAGAGCTGTTGCTCGATCCGGACTCCTTTGAAGAATGGGACATGTTTGTCGAACATCGGTGCAGTGATTTTGGCATGGAAAAGCAGACCCCGCCGGGTGATGGCGTGGTCACTGGTCACGGTACGGTCAATGGCCGTTTGATCTTTGTATTCTCCCAGGACTTTACCGTCTTTGGCGGTTCGCTATCGGAATCCCATGCCGAGAAAATTTGTAAAATCATGGATCAGGCTTTGAAAGTTGGCGCGCCTGTTATTGGTCTCAATGATTCAGGTGGCGCCCGTATTCAGGAAGGCGTTTCATCCCTTGCCGGTTACGCCGAAGTATTTCAACGTAATGTTCTTGCCAGCGGCGTGGTGCCGCAAATTTCGATGATCATGGGGCCGTGCGCCGGTGGTGCTGTCTATTCACCGGCGATGACGGATTTCATCTTTATGGTCAAAGACACTTCGTACATGTTCGTCACGGGCCCCGATGTCGTCAAAACCGTGACCCATGAAGAAGTCACCCACGAAGAACTGGGTGGGGCTATGACCCATACCGGTAAATCCGGTGTTGCCGACAAAGCCTTTGAAAACGATGCCGAAGCGCTTTTGCAACTTCGCCGCTTTATAGATTTTCTGCCCGCCAGTAACCGTGAAAAACCACCGGTGCGACCCACCCCCGACAACCCCTCCCGGGTTGAGGAGTCCCTTGATACGCTGATTCCGGACAACCCCAACAAACCCTATGACATGAGGGAGTTAATCGAAAAAGTCGCCGATGAGGGTGAATTTTTTGAACTGCAACCCGATTACGCAGGGAACATCCTGACCGGCTTCGTCAGGTTGGAAGGCTCAACGGTCGGGGTTGTCGCCAACCAGCCCATGGTTCTTGCAGGGTGTCTGGATATCGATTCATCGAAAAAGGCGGCACGCTTCGTGCGTTTTTGTGATTGCTTTAATATCCCCATTTTGACGTTGGTCGATGTTCCCGGCTTCCTGCCCGGCACGTCACAGGAATACGGTGGCATTATCAAGCACGGGGCGAAATTGCTTTATGCCTACGCAGAGGCCACGGTGCCTAAAGTGACCGTCATTACCCGCAAGGCCTACGGCGGGGCTTACGACGTTATGAGCTCAAAACACTTGCGTGGCGACGTCAACTTCGCCTGGCCGAGTGCTGAAATCGCGGTTATGGGACCGAAAGGCGCCGTCGAGATCATCTTCCGCAAGGATCTGGGGAATGATAAAAAAATTACCGAGCGAACCGAGGAATACCGCAAACGTTTCGCCAATCCGTTTATTGCCGGAAACAGGGGTTTTATTGATGATGTCATCATGCCCCGCAACACCCGGGTCAGGGTTTGTCGCTCCTTGCGCATGCTGGCTGGCAAGAAGCTGGAAAATCCCTGGAAGAAGCACGGCAATATTCCGCTTTAGTTTGATTTGTCAGTATCCTTTTGAAGGTGGGTTGGTACGGTAACGGTGAAGACAGACCCCTCTTCCAATGTGCTTTCGACACTGATTTCCCCGCCCATCTGATCACATAACTGTCGACAAATGGCGAGGCCAAGACCGGCCCCGCCGTGTTTTTTTGTCACCGATGAATCGCCCTGGAAGAAAGGGGTAAACAGCTTATTCAGATTCTCTTTGCTTATCCCGACACCGGTATCGTTAAGTTTGAAATCGATGACCTCCCCGGTATTGGAGTGGTAACGGCTGACGGATAACTGAATATTTCCATCGGTGGTGAACTTTCCGGCATTGCCGACCAAATTTAAAAGAATTTGACGCAGGGCAATGGGATCATTGCTGATGGTTCCGATATCTGCCGGGCAAATAACCTCAAAGGTGTTTCTTTTCTTTTCGATTATCGGTTGTACTGCTGCTTCAAATTCGGCGATGAAGAATTCGACATTGATTTTTTCTTCGGAAAGTTCAAGTTTGTCCGCTTCAATTCTGGAGAGGTCAAGAATGTTTCCGATCAGGCCAATCAGGTGATTTCCTGATTCGTTGATGTGCGTGATGTATTCGCGGTACTTCTCGTTTTCTATATCACCCAGAAAACCACCCATCATGGTTTCTGAAAAGCCGATGATGGCGTTAAGCGGTGTTCGCAATTCATGACTCATATTGGCCAGAAATTCCGATTTGGCGCGGTTGGCGGCTTCCGCCAGTTCCTTTGCTTCACGAAGACTGATTTCGCCTATAATGCGCTTGGTAATATCGCTGCTGGTCCCCCGGTAACCCATAAAGTTGCCATCGTCGTCAAAGTACGGGAGACCATTGAGGCTGATATGGTAGAGATTCCCGGATGGGACGTGAACGGTATAAGAAAATTCATTAAATGGACGCCGGGCGTTTAAATCATCCATATGCTGCTGCCATAATTCAGGCCTGGCATTGACAAAGGGCGAGTTCATGAATTCGTATCGAGTCTTGCCGATGATTTCTTCTGGCTGGACACCGGTTAATTTGTAAAAACGGTCAGAGATGTACGTGAATTTCAGGTCACTATCCATTTCCCAGAACCAATCCGATGCGGCTTCGGCGAAACCCTGAAAACGTTTTTTGCTTTCGTTCAGGGCTTCCGTCATTTGATTGAATTCGGTGATGTCGTGAATGGTGCCGATGAAAAGTTTACGCCCGTCAATTTCCATTTCACTGACTGATAGATGAAGTGGGAAATCACTTCCGTCCTGGCGTCGTCCGGTGACTGTACGTCCCTTGCCAATAATCTTTGGGTCCCCGAATTTCTCGTAATTCTGCAGGTAGGTGTCGTGCTTATCTTGATCGGGTTTTGGCATTAGCATGGTGATGTTTTTGCCAACAACGTCCTGTTGAGGATATCCGAATATGGTTTCCGCAGCTGGATTATAGGACTGCATGATGCCGCGATTGTCGGTAACAATCAGACCGTCCAACATACTATCGACGATGGCTCCGAGATATTTTTCACCTTCCTCGCGGTCCTGTTCGGCCTGCTTGCGTTCAATGGCATTATCTCGGAAGACGACCATGGCGCCTGCCATCTGTCCGATCTCGTCGGTGCGTTCCAGGTCGGGAATAGTGACATCCATATCACCATTGGCCAGACGGCCCATGAGTCCCGTCATTGATGCCAGCGGCTCACCTGCTAACCTGCGAATAAGAATGACACAAATTGCAGCGATCATCAGCGATACGAAAACAGCAAGAACGAAGGCGCTTTGGCCGACGCGGATTAACGCGCTCCAGTTCTTAGACAAATCCAGGGCAATTGAATAAGCGCCGATGATCTCGGATTTTTGAATATCCATTAATTTTTGGTGGCAGGCGAAACATCTGACATCGGCGGCTTGCCCGACACCCATAATCACCGGGCGGGTATAGCGATAGACGTGATCATCGCCCATTGTTCCAACGGCTATGCCTGATTTTAACGCCTGCCGGTCAATGTCATCTCTTGGGTGTTCCAGGTAGCCCCCATTGGCTTTTTGAAAGGCAAGTACCTTATCGCCATGGACCAGCCACATGGTCATGCGTTCAGACGTTCTGTCTAGGCGTTTCATGGTATTGTCGAGGATCGCCACCGAGACATTTTCATCAGATGCATCCTGACGGTTTTTCATGGCCTCTGAATGAAGAACCTCAAGAATGGTGATTGCTTCCTGAGAGCTCCTTTCTGCATTTTCTCGAAAAAACTTGAACTGGAATTGCACAAAGGCGGTCGCACTAGCCAGCAACAGTAAAACCAGGATGGTACTGACAAGCAGGGCAATTTTTGAACCGATATTCAAGCCATTGAGCACGTGGGAATAATCCTGACGGGGATCAGTAAAAAAAAGGAAAATTTAACCGAGTCCTGGTCTCCCCCCCAGTACTCTCTACCAATACAATCGTATGTAAAAAAAAGAGCGAGTACAAGCAGTCTGGCTTTCCGTTTTTCCTTATACTAATTAAAATGCCGACCTGCCCCTTGCTATGTCTCGTGATGATGTCAGAATGGGTTTCGGCAGCTTCGCCACGGAACAATTATTTCAAAGGAATTAATGGGGAATGTTAAAAAAAATCCTCATCGCCAATCGCGGCGAAATTGCCTGTCGGGTTATCAAATCAGCACGCAGGATGGGCATCAAAACCGTCGCCGTTTATTCTGAAGCCGATAAGGACGCACTGCATGTGGACATGGCCGATGAAGCCGTTTGCATTGGGCCTGCGCCATCTTCGGAAAGCTACCTGCTCATTGACAAGATACTCGCGGCGATTAAGCAGACCGGTGCCGACGCGGTCCATCCCGGTTATGGGTTCTTGTCTGAAAACGCTGCCTTCGCCCGCAAACTTAAGCGACAGGGTATTACTTTTATTGGCCCTAACGTCCTCGCCATTACCAAAATGGGTGACAAGATCGAATCAAAAAAACTGGCGGAGAAAGCCGGGGTCAATACGGTGCCGGGCCATACAGAGGCTCTGCGGGATGTCCGTCAGGCTTTAAGTGTCGCCAAGAAGGTCGGTTATCCAGTGATGTTGAAGGCATCGGCCGGTGGTGGTGGCAAGGGGATGCGTGTCGCCTACAACGAGGCAGAGGCGCGTGAAGGTTTTACCTCAGCCAAGCGCGAGGCTGCGTCCAGTTTTGGCGATGACCGGATTTTCGTTGAAAAATTCATCGAGGAACCTCGCCACATTGAAATTCAGATCATTGCTGATGCTCACGGTAATACGGTTTTTCTGGGCGAGCGGGAATGTTCGATTCAGCGCCGCCATCAGAAAGTGATTGAAGAAGCACCAAGCCCCTTTATCGACGAGCAAACCCGCAAGGCCATGGGCGAGCAGGCGGTGCATCTGGCGCGGGCGGTCAAATATGTGTCGGCTGGCACGGTTGAGTTTATCGTCGATAGCAAACGTAATTTCTATTTTCTGGAAATGAACACCCGCTTGCAGGTCGAACATCCGGTAACCGAAAAGATCACCGGTCTTGATCTGGTTGAACTGATGATCAGGGTCGCTGCCGGTGAAAAACTGCCCCTGGGACAGGAAGATGTGACCTTGACGGGCTGGGCCATGGAAACCCGGGTCTACGCCGAAGACCCGTTCCGTGGTTTTTTACCCTCGGTGGGGCGTCTTGTGCGTTATCAGGCACCGAAGGAAAGCGACCATGTGCGCGTCGATACGGGCGTTTATGAAGGCGGCGAAATTTCAATTTACTACGACCCGATGATCGCCAAGTTAATCACCTACGGTAGCGATCGGGACGAAGCCATCGCCCACATGCGCCATGCGCTTGATGGCTATTACATCCGCGGTGTGTCCCATAATATCAGTTTTCTGGCCGCATTGATGGCCCATCCGCGTTTTCAGAAAGGTGATCTGACAACCAATTTCATTGCCGAGGAATACGCCGACGGTTTTGATCCTTCAGATGTACCCCACGATGATCCGGAACTGCTTGTCGCCGTCGCCACCGCCATCCACCGGGCTTATCAGGAGCGTGCGGCTGGCATTAGCGGTCAGTACGCTGGTCATCAAAGACAGGTCCGCGATGACTGGGTCGTACTTATAGGGGGCACCGAGTATGGAGTCACCATCACCTGCGTTACAGGTGGTTATGATGTGTCTATCGGTGAGGAACGTTTGCATATCCGTACCCAGTGGCAGCTTGGCCAGCCACTGTTCGAGGCCCAGGTCAATGGCTCGCTGATTTGTCTGCAGGTGGAACGTAATGGCGCTGGGTACAGTCTGTTTCATTCGGGTTTGCGCGCCGATGTGGTTGTCCTCAATGCGCAGGCTGCGGCACTGTACGCCCTGATGCCGGAAAAAGTGCCGGTCGACACCTCCCAGTTTCTTCTCTCACCAATGCCAGGCCTGCTGATTTCGCTTTCCGTTAGCGAGGGGCAAGAAGTCAAGGGTGGTGAGGAACTGGCGGTGATTGAGGCGATGAAGATGGAAAACGTCCTTCATGCCGAGCGCGACGGGGTCATCAAGACCGTTCACGCCGCCGCAGGCGATAGTCTGAGCGTCGATCAGGCGATCATCGAATTTGAATAGATGACGGAAACCCTGTCACTTCATGTCCGCATTGAAGGGCGGGTTCAGGGTGTCTGGTTTCGCGCCTGGACAGCGCGCGAGGCAACGGCGCTGGGTTTGTCGGGCTGGGTCCGTAATTGCCCGGATGGTTCGCTCGAGGCGGTTTTCAGCGGGGACAATAAAAACGTAATGCTGATGCTTGAAAAATGCCGCAGCGGGCCACCGCTTGCCGAAGTTTCAAATCTCGTCGATCAACCCTGCGCGTTACCGGGTCCCGGCTTCCATCAGTTGCCAACGGCTTGAGCGGGTTTTTTCCACAAGTATTCCCCGCCATAGAACATATGGTGGGCGGTTTGCGTAATGGCGATGGCTTTGGCCCTGGTTTCCGGGTCCGGCGTATCAACCGGAACAAGCGGATCGTCCCCCCCTATGGGCATGGTGTATCCCCGTGAATCGCCGGTCGGATCAATGGTCACCACATGACCTTTCTGGCCAAAGCCGATGGCGTAATTGTGGCTCATGACGACACGGCCCTGACCTTCGGGAACCCGCCGCATGTCAACGCCGAAGAACGGACTGTCATAGCTGATATCCAGCAGCCCCATAAGGGTCGGGGCGAAATCCAGGATCGAGCCAATGGTGTCAATTTGTGCTGGTTTGATATGCCCCGGCGCATAATACAAAAGCGGCACCCGGTAGCGGTCAACCGGCACCATCGCCTGACCGCTCAAACGGGGGCCGTGATCGGCGACGAAGATAAAAACAGTGTCATCAAACCACGGACGCTTGCGGGCCATCTCGATAAACCGTCCAAAAGACCAGTCAGCATAGGTAGCGACGTTTTCTTTGCGCTTGTCAGCCGGGTCCTTGTCGATGCGTCCTTCCGGATAGGTGTAGGGGCGGTGGTTTGAAATGCTGAGCAGGCTGAGGAAGAAGGGGTTTTTGGAGCCGCTCATGGTTTCAATGCGCCTGAGGGCTTCGTCGTAGATATATTCATCGGCGGCCCCCCAGATGGTGTCGAAGCCGATCTCGGCGATGTCCGATTGCTCCCATACGGTGTCGAAGCCGATGTTTTCCCAGTAGTGACCCATGTTGTCGAAGACCGCCCGGCCGCCGTACAGAAACGCCGTCTGGTAGCCCAGGTCTTTAAGCAGAAAGGCGATCGAGTTCATGCCGTCCGAACCGGGGCGTCTGGCCGTCGAAATGCCGGGGATCGGCGCGAACGAGGTCAACAACCCTTCAAGACCGCGCACCGTTCTGACCCCGGTGGAGTACATGTTGGTAAACCACAAACCGTCCTTTGACAGGCCGGTCAGGTGCGGGGTGATGATCTCGCCGCGGCTGTTGTCAAGGTTGTCCACATAGGTGGAACCGAAGGATTCGTTGATCACCATGACAATATTAAGTTTGTTCGGGTTGTTGCCGTTATCGACACGGCGTAACAGGCTGCGGGTCCCTTCAGGGGTCAGGAATTCGGTGTTGTCCTGGGCCACCATCTGGCGGGTCAGGGCGATGGCCCGGGCCTCGTCCATGCCGGGATACAGGCCGTCGTATTCGGCGTCGTTTGTCCAGAGGGCGCGCAGGAAACTGAAATAGCCGTTATTGGCGATTTCGTTGGCTTCCCGGTTGTCGCCAACGCTCACGGGGGCGGCATTGACGGCCAATCCGCAAACCACAAGGACGGGCACAAAGGCTGCGTAAAAGCGCCCGTGAGAAGCCCTGCCCGTATCGTTGATGGCGTCCTTCAGGCGGCCCCGCAACAGCCAGTAGACACCCAGCGCCACGGCGATGACCGGCGGCAGCAGCAGCGGCAGGTTAAAGGATTGCTGAATGTTGCCGATCACTTCCCTTGGAAACAGCAGGTAGTTGACGGCGATACCGTTGAAGCGGCTCGAGAATTCTTCCCAGAAAATCAGCGCTGCCACGTTGCTGAAAAACAGGTTCCACAGCAAAAACAGCAACATCAGCGATGCCAACCGCGACACCCAGCGTTTCTGCAAAAACCCGGGCAAATGGTGCAGGACGAAAAAGAACGGCAAGCCAAGCAGGCACGCCATCGCCGTATCAGCCAGCAGTCCCATGGGCAGGGCCAACAGAAGTTCGCCCAGACGGCCCGTATTATCTTCATAGGCCATGACGATCAGGGCCAGCCGTTCGATGCTGGTAGCGACAAGATAAATCAGGATCGACAGGGCCGGAAAACGATAGCGCGGTGTCAGGAAGTGGAGCATGTGGACCTAGTTGTATTGTCAGCGAAAACGTCAGTGCCTGAAAAATCTTCGATGCCCCGGCCAAAGGCAAGTTTTTTATTGTCCGCCGATAACCATCAGTGGATCGGGTACGGCCTCGATGGTGACCGGCAGGGTTCCCATATCGTCGCCATCGGCCTGAACCGGTTCACCTGCGGGACCGAAAATCGTTATTTTCCGACCCTTTACGACCCTAACACCGCTTTTGCTGCTTAATCTGTTAACCAGCAGGGCCAGCGTATTGGCAAGCATGTCGAACCTGCCACCTTCCAATAACAAAATATCGAAACCGCGGATGCTGATGTCCGCATCCGGCGCTGCGACGAATCGTCCGCCGTAAAGTTTGCCATTGGCGATGATCATGGAACGGGCCTGATGGGGGGTGCCGTCGATGTCGATCTGATAGGTTGGCAAGCCGCCTTTTAGCCACTGACGGGCCGCCTCACATGCGTAAGCTCCTTTGCCCAGCAAGCGCTTCATGGGGCCGCTGACCCCAGCGACGATGCGGGCGTCCATACCGACCCCGGCCATTTGTGCAAACAGGCGTTCAGGCTGCTCCTCACCCTTTATGCGGCCCGGATACAGGGTTTGCGTATTGCCATCAAACAGAATTTCAGCAAGGGCGGTAGCGGATTTCGGCAAGGTCAATTCATGGGCCAAAACATTGGCGGTGCCCAGCGGCAGGATGCCAAGGGGCGGGGCTACGTCCAGACGGGCAAGCCCGTTGATCACTTCATTGACCGTGCCGTCGCCACCGGCGGCGACGATGCAGTCTTGTGAATCACCCGTGACTTCGGCGGCAAGCGCTGTGGCGTGACCGGCATATTCTGTAACCCGGATATCAACCCGCGCCCCCAGGGCGGTCAGCCCGGTCACCACGGCACCCATAAGATTGGCGCTGCGACGCCCCGATGTCGGGTTATGGATGATTAGAATGCGTTTCCTGCTCATCGGATTACGAAGCCTTGCGGGACGGGCAGGGGGACCTCAAAGACCTCGGCGAAGGCGGCCCGCAAATGCTCATCGATCTCGGCCATGGTGACGCCCAGCCCTAAATCGGCCAGTGATGTCACCCCGTACTCCTCAATACCGCAGGGGACGATGCCGTCGAAGTGGCCAAGATCGGGGTTAACGTTGATGGCGATGCCGTGGAACGTCACCCAGCGGCGGACCCGCACGCCAAGCGCGGCGACCTTGTCCTCGCGGCCGTCCGGGTGTGTCACCCAGATGCCGATGCGGCCCTCGCGGCGCTCGCCTGTAACGCCGACCCGCTTTAACGTCCGTATGATCCACTCTTCAAGATCATGGACATAGGCGCGCACATCGTTGCCACGTCCTTTAAGGTCAATCATGGCGTAAGCGACCCGCTGGCCGGGCCCGTGGTAGGTATACTGGCCGCCGCGCCCGGCTGTGTGCACGGGGAAACGTTCGGGATCAAGCAAGTCAGCAGGGTCGGCGCTGGTGCCGGCGGTGTAAAGGGGTGGGTGCTCAAGCAGGCAAACGGCCTCATCGGCCTCACCCGAACGGATCTCTCCGACCCGTTTTTCCATAAACGCCAACGCCGCTTCGTAGGGCACCGGACCCTCTGTTATCAACCATTCCATAAAGTTGTTTACCATGGTGCTTGATTGGTGTGCGAGTATTTGCTATTCCCCCGCTTAAGGAAAAGACAATCCCCTGTTAAAATACCTCAAAACAGGGGGCTCCAGTCACAAATACCATGCGGTCGTGGCGGAACTGGTAGACGCGCAGCGTTGAGGTCGCTGTCCTAGCAATAGGGTGGAAGTTCGAGTCTTCTCGACCGCACCAAAAACCCCGTCCTGAGAAATCAGGGCGGGTTTTTTTATGTTCACGTCCGCCCATGCCAATTGCCCTGACGAAAGTCTCTTTCGTCAGGCGTAACGCAAGCGATATTGATCGCTTAAGGACGGTTCTTTATTTTTTCGGGGTGTAGTAGACGCGGTCGCTGAAGTCCTGGGTGGACATGCCCAGGGCGTAGGTAATCATCAGGAACACTGCAAATATATATTTCATTGTTTTGAACTTCAAACGTGGTTTCCCGAAAAGCCCCCTGCCTTTCGTGCGAGCGTATTTATGCCTTTATGGCCACGTTGGGTGTGATGGCCATCACAAGTGAAGAAAAAAAGTTCGTGGCGAAATATAACGAAAATAAAGTGAACCTGACGGGCGCCATGCCCCGGGCCGTGACGCTGTCCTTTAACTGACCGCGTGACCGGCGTTTTTCCAACCCATGATGCCACCGCTTAAGTGGTAAACAGCACTTGCCGCCGGGGTAGCGGCGTGCAGGTTGGGGCCGTGCATGGCGGTGCGCTTGCCACCAACGCAATGATAGACAACGATTTTGTCATCATGATCGGGCAAATGAGCCGTGTTGAACTGTGACAGGGGTACGTTATGTGCTTCGGCGATCCGTTCCCGGGCGACCTCTTCGGGCTCACGGACATCGACCAGTATTGCCTTGCCTTCGTTTATCCACTGTTTCAGGGTAACCGGATCGATTTCTTTAATACTCATTATTTTAAAAACTCCATGTGTGAGACTTGATTTGGTGTATATTAGTAATATCTAATGAATATGCAAGTGCCAGTGTTCATTTTTTGAGGATTTTTTCATGACGCCCACCGTTAAAGCCTTTTTTGACCCCGAAACCTTCACCGTTACCTATCTGGTGTCCGATCCCGAAACCGCTGCCGCGGTGATTATCGACCCGGTGCTTGATTACGACGGTAAATCCGGGCGCAGTCATACGGGCAGCGCCGATAAGCTGATGGCGTATGTGAAAAGTAACGCTTTGACTGTCGATCTGATCCTGGAAACCCACATCCATGCCGACCACTTAAGCGCCGCCATCTATCTGCGCGACAAGCTGGGCGCTAAAATCGGCGTCAGTGATCAGGTTTACAAGGTACAGGAAACCTTTAAAAAACTGTTCAATGCCGGTGATGATTTTCAGCCCGATGGCTCGCAGTTTGATGTTTTGCTGGCTGACGGGGATTCCATTGCCCTTGGCAATATGACCGGCCAGGTCATGTACACCCCCGGTCACACCCAGGCCTGTATTAGTTTTGTCTTTGGCGACTCGGTATTCGTTGGCGACACCCTGTTCATGCCTGATTATGGCTCGGCCCGTTGTGATTTTCCCGGTGGCGACGCGGCCAGCCTTTACGCCTCGATCCGGCGCATTCTGGAATTGCCTGCGGAAACCACGGTTTTCACCTGCCACGATTACGGAGCAGAGGGCAGGGACTTTGCCTGGGCTTCCACCGTTGCCGAGCAACGCGAGAACAATATTCACATCAATGATGGCGTATCGCAGGATGACTTCGTCGCCATGCGTGAAGGTCGCGATGCGGACCTTGCCGTTCCGGTGCTTTTGCTGCCTTCGGTTCAGGTCAACATGCGGGCCGGAAACATGCCCGCCCCCGACGATAACGGTATCAGCTACCTGAAAATCCCGCTCAACACGATTTGACGCTTATCGCCTAGTTCAAGTAGTTTGTTGCAGCATTTCAACAGGGGGCGGTGGTTATGACCACAGCGGCAGACGATCAGGGCGAAGATATCGCCGCCGAAGACGCCGTCCTTGAGTTTGAAAGCGGCATCGAGGAAGAAATTGTTCTGGCTATTGAAGCCGGAAACCTTGATGGCGTTCGCGATCTGGTTGCCCAACTTCATTACGCCGATGTCGCCGATCTTCTTGAACATCTGGACGAGGATGGTCGCGATACCCTGATTGAGGCCTTTCAGGGTGTCCTCGACTCGGACGTGTTCGCCGAACTGGATGAAAGCGTTCGTGACGATCTGGTTGAAAAGCTGGGTGTCGCTTACGTTGCCAGCGCCGTTTCCGAAATGGACACGGACGACGCCGTCCAGGTTATCGAGGAACTTGAAGAACACGAGCAGAAGCAGGTTCTTGAGGCCATCCCGGCTGGTGAGCGGACCCTGATCGAGGAAGGTCTCGCCTACCCTGAAGACAGTGCCGGGCGGCTGATGCAACGCGAAGTGATGACGGTGCCGGAATTCTGGAATGTCGGCGAAACCATCGATTTCCTTCGCCAGCAGGCTGACGCCGAGGAAGCGGGCCAGGACGCGGGCTCGCTGCCCGATTTATTTTACGATATTTTTGTCGTCGACCCGTCTCACAAGCCGGTTGGCTCTGTGGCCTTGAGCCGCCTGCTCAGAAGTCGCCGCCCGGTGACCATCACCGACATCATCAGCAGCGAGATGAAACTTGTTCAGGTTGACGAGGATCAGGAAGACGTCGCCTATCTGTTCGGTCAGCGCGATCTGGTTTCTGCCCCTGTGGTCGACGCCG
This sequence comes from Rhodospirillaceae bacterium, assembly GCA_018662005.1. NCBI lineage: Bacteria > Pseudomonadati > Pseudomonadota > Alphaproteobacteria > Rhodospirillales > Rhodospirillaceae > Rhodospirillaceae bacterium. Next base: position 41,540 of record JABJHA010000025.1, read on the forward strand.
CCGGTCGTCTGGTCGGTGTCATCACCGTTGATGATGTCGTCGACGTTATCCATGAAGAACACGAAGAAGACATTATGCGTCTGGGTGGCGTGCGCGAGGATGATCTGTATGAAGCCGTTGGCGATACCACGCGGGCGCGCTTTTCATGGCTGTTGCTCAATCTGGGTACGGCCATTCTGGCCTCGGTTATTATCGGTTTTTTCGAGGCCACCATTGAACAGATCGTCGCCCTTGCTGTGCTCATGCCGATTGTCGCCTCCATGGGCGGTAACGCCGGCACCCAGACCCTGACGGTCACCGTGCGCGCCCTGGCCATGAAGGATTTAACCTCCACCAACGCCATGCGGGTGGTCGGCAAGGAAGTGCTGGTCGGCTCCATCAATGGTGTGCTGTTTGCGGTGCTGGCTGGTGTCGTCGCCTGGTTGTGGTTCGACTCCCAGGCTCTGGGGCTGGTGATTGGGTTGGCGATGATCATCAACATGGTTGTTGCAGGCCTTGCCGGAACAACTATCCCGCTGGTGCTTGAACGAAACGGTATCGATCCGGCAATCGCCTCAAGCGTTTTCCTGACGACGATCACAGACGTCGTCGGCTTCGCCGCCTTCCTAGGCCTGGCCGCGTGGATGCTTATATAGGCCCCTCAAACGCCGGCCCGCAGTCGCGGGCTTCTCAAGCGGATTAATCTTTCAGGCTCTGACGATGGGTAATTCCTGCCAGTTGGTGGTGTAGCTGGGTGAGCGGCGGTTTTGTACCGTGTAGACGCCGCGCTTGCCGCGTTCCGCCACGCCCACAGATCCATACCGTACAGCGCCGCGGCCGATGCGGCTGTTGATGGTGTCGAAAGCCGTCATCAGGGCCTGAGCGCGGGCGTCGACTACGGGGTCGGGCGGGGCGAACAGGTTGCCTTGCGCGTCATCAAACCGCGCCAGCCCCAGCATCATCACCCCGGCACCCTTGAACTGAAGGCCCGGCTTGTAGACTTGCTCGAAGGCCGCCATCGCCGCACGGGTGATGGTGGCCGTGTGATTGGACGGGGCAGGCGGCGCGCTTGACGCCGCACCCCGGTAATAATCACCCTTAAGGCCAAAACGGTTGGTCGCCGCGAAGACGTTGACGACCGAACACAAAAGCCCGTCCCGGCGCAATTTTTCGGCGGCCCGGGCGGCGAAGGCAGCGACGCTTTCGCGCATCACCAGGCGGCTTTCAACGGGCTTGGCGAAGGACCGCGAGACGCGGATGGTTTGCTTGTCCGGACTCTGGCTTTCCAGATCAAGGCAAGCGATACCGCGCAATTCCAGCAATGTGCGCGCCCCGGTCACCCCCATGCGCTTTCGTA
>JABJHA010000026.1 GCA_018662005.1 Rhodospirillaceae bacterium
AATACGTATGCACCATCAGCGGCATTTACACATTAGACAATGGTGTCCTTACACAGCGCCCAGCGAAAAGAAGCGTTGGTAAGAAAATCTTCGTGAACAAGCAAACAGGCGAAGTTACAGGGCCGTTTGGCACAGATGGAGCTAAAATCATCAAGATTAAGCGTCCTGATGGCATCCTCAGCGTGGAAATGGAATTTGGCGTAATTGGGGATTTAGCAAACTTAGTTGAGGTTTCAAAAGATAACGGAAAACCTCAGTCTCAATATAACTTTTACTATAAGAAGAACTGGCTCCACATTACGGGTTTGTGCGAATGACCCGGTTATTTACATTGCTGGTAGTATTGATAACCTTCTCCCCAGCAGCATATGCCATGGAGTTGAACGGTGTCTGTCTCGGCACCAAGCAACTTTCAGCACTAGCCAACTCAAAGATGCTGCAAGAACGTCCCTCCACAGATAAATATCGCTTTGAAGGGGGCGACGTATATCACCGATATGGGGCAGGGAAGAGTACCTATACAATAAGGTCATCGTATCTCCGTTCAATCCATTCCAATATCTATCAGGTAATATGCGGTTTGTTCTGAATAACAAACAATCTGGGTATGTCGTTGTCGGGGACAATTACTCTTGGAAAATTATCTATTTGGAATGTGCATTTAAGTAGCGCAGTTTCACGGAACAGCAGCTTGTAAGCTGGTGAAATCACTTCTTGTGGTTGCTAATTGGTTGCTAACCGGAAGTTAGTCCGTCTAATATATCGGCTAAGTGCTTGAAAAGATTGGTCGGAGTGAGAGGATTTGAACCTCCGGCCCCCGCCTCCCGAAGACGGTGCTCTACCAGGCTGAGCTACACTCCGACCGAGCTTTGACGCTTTCTTAGCGTGTGCCTGATGCGGCGGTTTATAGCGTCCAAAGCGAGCAAGGGCAAGGGCGCTCTAGTATGGGCGTTCGATGCAAAAGTCGATCAGGCTGTTCATGGCTGTCTTGACATCACTATCGGGGAAAATACCAAGCGAGTCCCTGGCGATGGCTCCGTAATGGCGGGCCCTGTCAACGGAATCATCAAGTGCCCCGTGTTTGGTCATCAACTGGATTGCGTATTCCAAATCATCTTCGGATTGCTCCAATTCACCCAGGGTGCGGCGCCAGAATACCCGTTCTTCTTCATTGCCGCGTCTGAAGGCCAGGATCACCGGCAGGGTAATTTTTCCCTCGCGGAAATCATCGCCGACGGTCTTGCCAAGGGTTGCCTGTTTGGCGGAATAATCCAGAACATCATCGATCAATTGAAAGGCGATGCCCAAATTCATGCCAAAGGCTTCGAGGCCCTCCTCATCCATTTTTGGCCGGTCGGCGACGACAGCGCCCAAACGGCAGGCGGCGGCGAACAGCTGCGCGGTTTTCGCCTTGATCACATCCAGATAGGCTGTTTCGCCGGTTTCGGTATCGTTGGCGGTCAAAAGCTGCATCACTTCGCCCTCGGCCAGCCTAGCCGACGCAGATGCCAGAATGCCCATCACCTTGACCGAGCCGTCTTCGACCATCAACTCAAATGAACGACTGAACAGAAAATCACCGACCAGAACACTGGCCTGATTGCCCCACACGGAATTGGCGGTTTCCATGCCGCGACGCAATTTGCTTTCATCGACGACATCATCATGCAGCAAGGTGGCGGTATGAATGAATTCGATACAGGTGGCGAGCGTCACATGGCGTTCGCCCTGATAGCCGCACAACTTGGCCGAAGCCAGCGTCAGCATGGGACGCAAGCGCTTGCCACCGGCTGAAATAACGTGACCGGCAAGCTGCGGTATAAGCGTCACCGGGCTTTCCATGCGCTTCAGAATCAGCTGATTGACCAGCTTCATGTCCTCGGCGACGATGGCGGTCAGCTCATCAAACGATGGCTTGCGATCCCGTTTCCCGTCCAGTTCAACAACAATACCCACTTGACCGTTCTCCCAGGTTTTTGTTTGTTTATTCATAGTAAACCGCTTGCCTGTATGGTCAAGCCGAGAAACCGGGATATCTTTATGGTTGAGCTGACGCGAACAAATGATGCGGTGTTGTTGTCGTGGCTGGTCTATGCGCTGGATGCCGATGATATCGAGGCCGTGGTGCTCGATGGTTTTACCTCTGTCATGGAAGGCAGCATTTCAGCCATTCAGCGCCGCGTCATGGTGGCCGAAGAAGATCTTTCCCGAGCCCGGGTTATCCTTCACGAAGGCGAACAGACGGCCAAAACCCCGGTCTCTTCATGAACAAAACACCGCCCACCACTGAAGATTCCCTGCTTGGCGGGCGGGTGCGCATGTTTCAGGGAAAGGACGGTTACCGGGCCGCCATCGATCCGGTCCTGCTGGCCGCCGCCATCCCGGCGGAGCCGGGAGAACGGGTGCTCGATCTGGGTTGCGGCGCCGGGGCGGCTTCCCTGTGTTTGGCCGCCCGGGTCCCGGACCTCAAAATCCGTGGTCTTGACCTTCAATCCGACTTGATCGATCTGGCCCGGCAAAACGCTGCCCTGAATGGGTGCGGCGATGCTGTGCACTTCGTTTGCAGTGATCTTCTTGGGCCCCCACGTGACATCACAGACAAGCCTTTCGACCATGTCATGGCCAATCCGCCGTTTTTGGAAGCCGGAACCGGTAATCCGCCGCCAGATCCCGCCAAGGCGATCGCCAATGTTGAAGGGGCGGCCGGACTGGATGATTGGGTTCAGGCCGCCGCCGCTGCAGTGGCGCACAAGGGCAGTGTCACTTTTATCCACCGTGGTGATCGTATTGATGATCTGTTGGCGGCCTTTCACGGATGTCTGGGTGGCGTCATTGTCATGCCATTGTGGCCGGGCCCGGGGAAGCCTGCGAAGCGGGTTATCGTCTCAGGCCGCAAAGGGGTGACCAGCCCGGCCCAAATCCACCCCGGCCTTACCTTGCACGAAAGCAACGGCCGTTTCACGAAGGCCGCAAACGCCATCCTGCAAGATGCGTCAGGGCTGTCGCTTAAGGCCTAGATCAGTTGACGTTTCGTTTGAACACGTTGTGTTCAAACGAAACGTGAAAAACTGATCGATTATTAAAAAGCGAGCCGATTCACACACTTAAACTGAATCAAGTAATGATTCCGTTTAAGTGTGATCGGCTCTAGCCTTGTCTTGCCAATGCCTGGGTTGGCCTTTACAAAGACTGTCATGTTTGGATTCTCGTTAACAAAGCTGCTGTTTACCATCGCCGCCGTCATTGTCGCCTGGAATGGCTTCAAGTGGTACACGCGGATGCAGGAAAATCGCGCCGTCGGCAAGTCGGGCCGGAGCGAGGGCAAAGCCGCTGCTCCGGGCCCGGCAAACAGCGGTGGCACCGTTGACGCCGAAGAGATGGTCAAGTGTACGGTTTGCGAAACCTACGTGTCCTCGACAAGCGCCGTTTCGTGCGGCAAAAATGGCTGTCCCTATCCGGGATGACGAATTAAGGGAAACCCTTTCTTGACGGGGAATTCTGCGGACATTATCTTCGCTGCACTGCAACATAATGGGGCGATTCGGGGATGTCCGGCGCAAAAGAAAAACCGAGAAACTTTCAAACGATAATTCTCGACCTGCAACACTTCTGGGCCGACAAGGGTTGCGTCATTTTGCAACCCTACGACATGGAAGTAGGGGCCGGAACGTTCCACCCGGCAACGACCCTGCGGGCGCTGGGACCGGACCCCTGGAAAGCTGCCTACGTGCAGCCTTCGCGACGACCCACCGATGGCCGCTACGGTGAAAACCCCAATCGCTTGCAGCATTATTATCAGTTTCAGGTCCTCTGGAAACCTTCGCCGCCTGACAGTCAGGAACTATATCTGGAAAGCCTTGCGGCTATCGGCATCGACCACATGATGCACGACATCCGTTTTGTCGAGGATGACTGGGAAAGCCCGACCCTGGGCGCCTGGGGGCTGGGTTGGGAAGTCTGGTGCGATGGCATGGAAGTCAGCCAGTTCACCTATTTTCAGCAGGTTGGCGGTATCGAATGCAACCCGGTCTCGTTGGAGTTGACCTACGGCCTTGAACGCCTGGCCATGTATATTCAGGGCGTCGAAAATGTTTACGATCTGGACTGGAACGGTGAGCTGACCTACGGCGACGTCTACCTGCGCAACGAGCAGGAACAGTCGGCGTTTAATTTTGAAGTGGCCGACACGAACGTCTTGTTCCGGCAGTTTGAAGATGCCGAAAAGCAGTGCGCCCATGCCTTGAACCATGACAAACCGTTGGCTCTGCCCGCTTATGAGCAATGTATCAAGGCCAGCCATATCTTTAATTTGCTCGATGCCCGCGGCGTTATTTCGGTAACCGAACGCGCCGCCTACATCGCCCGCGTGCGCAAACTGGCAACCGCCTGCGCCAAGGCCTGGGTGGGAGATGGCGAAAATGCCTGAACTGCTACTCGAAATTCTCAGCGAGGAAATCCCGGCCCGTATGCAAAAACGGGCGGCTGAGGATTTGCAGCGTCTTGTTTGTGATGGCTTGCAAAAAGCCGGTCTGGAATATGACAGTGCAGCGGCCTTTGCGACGCCGCGTCGCTTGACGCTTGTTGTGACGGGCCTTCCTGAAAAAACGAAAGCCGGGAAAGCAGAACAAAAGGGACCTCGGATAGATTCGCCCGTCCAAGCCATTGAAGGTTTTTTAAGAAATGTAGGCCGACCAAACGTTGAACACGAACACATAAAAATTCGCGAAACAAAAAAAGGCGAGTTTTATTTTTTTGAAGCTCCGACAGCCCCAAAACAAACATCTCAAGAACTACTATCAATATTGACGAACGCGCTTGATTCAATGTCTTGGCCTAAATCAATGCGTTGGAAAAAAGACCAAACTCAAACATGGGTACGTCCACTTCATGGAATTTTGGCGATTTTTGATGGTGAAACGTTGCCTTTAGATTATGACCTCATCCATACAAGTGAGGCTGTAACAAACCCTTCCACAGAGACAACAATAGAAGCAACAAACTCAACCATTGGCCACCGTTTCCTGTCACCCGAATCTTTTACGGTCAAGGATTTTGCCGACTACAAGGCGAAACTTCTGGACGCTAAAGTCATGCTAGATGCTGATGAGCGTTGCACCTTTATTCAGAAAAAAGTAATCAAATTTGCTAAGGACGAGGGACTAACTGTGCGCCTTGACAGTGGTTTGTTAGACGAAGTCGCCGGATTGGTAGAATGGCCGGTTGTGTTGATGGGTAAAATTGACTCTGAGTTCATGGATGTACCCTTTGAAGTGTTGAACGCCGCCATGCGGGGCCATCAAAAATACTTCTCTTGTATGGATGCTGATGGCAATCCCGCAGCGCACTTCATCTTCGTTTCCAACATGGAAGCAGACGATGGCGGTGCGGCCATCATCGCCGGAAACGAGCGTGTTCTGCGCGCCCGTTTGTCGGATACTAAATTCTTCTGGGACCAGGATCGCAAGCAAGGACTGGAAAGCCGCTTGCCGAAGCTGGCCGGGGTTGTCTTTCATGCCAAGCTCGGAAGTGTGCTGGAAAAAGTTGAACGCATGACGGCGCTGGCCGGTGCTTTATGCGCCCATATTCCGGGTGCCGACGTGGAAACCGTCGAGCGCGCCGCCAAACTGTGCAAGGCCGATCTGGTCACCGGCATGGTCGGTGAATTGCCGGAGTTGCAGGGTTTGATGGGTCAGTATTACGCGCGTGAAACCGGTGAAGACGAAAGTGTTGCCTTTGCCATCGCCGAACATTATTCGCCTGCCGGGCCGGGCGATGCCTGCCCGGAAGCTCCAACCAGTGTCGCCGTCGCTTTGGCCGACAAGATCGATACGTTGGTCGGTTTTTGGGCCATCGATGAAAAGCCAACAGGCTCGAAAGACCCGTTTGCCCTGCGCCGTGCCGCCTTGGGTGTGATCCGGCTGATTATTGAAAATAATTTGCGTCTCTCGTTAAGCAAGGTTTTCGCCGAAACCGTCGCCGAATACATGACCCAGGACAATGCCAGCGTGCAGGCCGGAATGGCAGCGGATGATGACACCGTTGCCACGGCGGGGCTGGATGCTTGGCATATGCCAAGCCTCCTTGCCTTTTTCGCCGATCGCCTGAAGGTTCACCTGAAAGAAAAGGGTGTTCGTCACGATTTGATCGACGCCGTGTTCGCCCTTGGTGAAGACGATCTGGTGCGGGTGTTGGCGCGGGTCGATGCTTTGGGGACGTTTCTTGAAACCGACGACGGAGCGAATTTGCTTGTCGCCTACAAACGCGCCGCCAATATTGTCAGAATTGAAGAAAAGAATGATGAAGGGGTTGAGTATAGGGAGGTAAGGCGGGAACTCTTCGAGGAAGATGAGGAAGATACGCTTTGGCAGAACCTTCATGCTGTTCAAGACAGCTTTGAAGTCTCTCTTAAGGAAGGTTTGTTCACGGAATCGATGGCAGGACTTGCTCAGTTGAGACCTCCAATTGATGCTTTTTTTGATAAAGTAACCGTCAATTCGGATAAACCAGAATTGAGAGCAAATAGGCTTGCTTTGTTACGTGCGATAGTCGTCGTGATGAATCAAGTCGCCGATTTCTCAAAGATTGAAGGTTAAGGGAACAACATACAAATGACGAAGTGGGTTTACAACTTCGGTGACGGTAAAGCCGACGGCAACACTGAAATGAAAAATTTGCTGGGTGGCAAGGGTGCCAATCTGGCCGAAATGAGTGCGCTTGGTCTTCCCGTGCCGCCCGGTCTTACCCTGACAACCGAAGTCTGCACCCACTACACGGCCCACGACAGCAGCTACCCGCAAGCTCTTAAAGAGCAAGTCGCCGATGCCCTGGCCGGGGTTGAGGCGATAATGGATTTGAAATTTGGCGAGGCCGGTAACGCGTTGCTGTTATCGGTTCGCTCCGGGGCCCGCGCCTCCATGCCCGGTATGATGGACACGGTGCTTAATTTGGGCCTCAACGATGAAACCGTCGAAGGGCTGGCCGCCGCTTCGGGTGATGAGCGTTTCGCCTTCGATAGCTACCGCCGCTTCCTGCAAATGTATGGCGACGTCGTGCTGGGGGTTGAACACCATATGTTCGAGGACATGCTGGAGGATCATAAGGACCGCCGCGGTGTTCACCTTGATACGGAGCTGGGCGCGGAAGACTGGCGACAGTTGGTCGATGACTACAAGGCGATGATTGAAAAGGAACTGGGGCAACCCTTCCCGCAAGACCCCTATGAGCAGTTATGGGGTGCTATTGATGCGGTGTTCGGATCGTGGATGAACCGCCGCGCCAAAACCTATCGCGCCTTGCATAATATTCCCGAAGAATGGGGCACGGCGGTTAATGTTCAGGCCATGGTGTTTGGTAACATGGGGGCGGACTGCGCCACCGGCGTCGCCTTCACCCGCGATCCGGCCAATGGCGAGAATGCCTATTACGGCGAGTACCTGATCAATGCCCAGGGTGAGGACGTGGTCGCGGGCATTCGCACCCCGCAACCGTTAACCATTGCCGGCAAGCATGGCGCCCCGGAGGAAGCCCCGGCCATGGAAGAAGCGATGCCCGAAACCTTTGCCGAACTTGTTCGCGTGCGTGATCAGCTTGAGGGCCATTATAAAGACATGCAGGACATGGAATTCACGGTCCAGCAGGGTCGCTTGTGGATGTTGCAGACCCGTACCGGCAAACGCACCACCAAGGCGGCTTTGAAAATCGCCGTCGATATGGTTGAGGAAGGCTTGATCGACAAAGCCGAAGCGATCTCGCGTATTGATCCCGGTCAGCTTGATCAAATTTTGCATCCGACCCTCGACCCGCAAGCCGAACGCCATGTCCTGGCCGTCGGCTTGCCGGCCTCTCCGGGTGCGGCTTCGGGATGCGTTGTCTTTAACAGCGAAGATGCAGAAAAATGGACGGAACGGGGCGAAAAAGTCATTTTGGTACGGGTTGAAACCTCACCCGAAGATATTGGCGGTATGCATGTCGCCCGTGGTATCGTCACCAACCGTGGCGGCATGACCTCGCACGCCGCCGTCGTCGCCCGCGGCATGGGAACGCCGTGCGTTTCGGGGGCCGGAACCCTGAACATCGATTATGCCGGTAAAACCATGACGGCGCTGGGTGAGACCATAAAGGAAGGCGACCTGATCACCATCGACGGGACCTCCGGCGAAGTGATGAAGGGGGCCGTTGCGACCGTGCAGCCTGAGTTTTCAGGCGATTTCTCGAAACTCATGCAGTGGGTCGATGAAACACGCACCCTGGGTGTTCGCGCCAATGCCGAAACCCCGGCGGATGCCAGCACGGCCCGCGAATTCGGGGCAGAAGGCATCGGTTTGTGCCGCACCGAACACATGTTCTTTGATGCAGAGCGCATTACCCTTGTGCGCCAGATGATTGTTGCCGGTGACGAGGAAAGTCGCCGCGCCGCCCTTGATAAATTACTGCCCTTCCAGCGTCAGGATTTCATTGACCTGTTCACCATCATGGAGGGTCAGCCCGTTACCATAAGGTTGCTTGATCCGCCGCTGCATGAATTTTTGCCGCATTCGGATGATGACATGGCGAAGGTAGCCGAAGCGGCGGGGATTGATGTCGCCACCATCAGGGAACGCGCCGCCCAGTTGCATGAATTCAACCCGATGCTGGGACACCGGGGCTGCCGTCTGGGTATTACCTATCCTGAGATATACGAGATGCAGGCGCGGGCTATTTTTGAAGCCGCGGCCGAAGTCACCGCAAGCGGTAAAAGCGTCCACCCCGAAGTGATGATCCCGCTGGTTGCGATCAAGGAAGAACTGGACGTGCTCAAAGCCCTCGTCGATGCGACGGCTGGGAAGGTCAATCAGGAAAAGCGCGTGAAGCTGGACTATAGTGTCGGCACCATGATCGAACTTCCGCGCGCTGCCTTGCGCGCCGGTGAAATTGCCGAAAGCGCGGAATTCTTCAGTTTCGGCACCAACGATCTGACCCAAACAGCCCTTGGCCTGTCACGGGATGACGCCAGCAAGTTCATCCAGATTTATCGTGAGAAGGGTGTGCTTGAAAATGACCCCTTCGTCACCATCGACACGCAAGGTGTTGGTGAACTGGTGCGCATTGCTGTGGAACGTGGTCGCGCCGCCCGGCCCGATATCAAACTTGGTATTTGCGGCGAACACGGCGGTGATGCGGCGTCGGTGACATTCTTCCACGAAGCGGGACTGGATTATGTTTCCTGTTCGCCCTACCGGGTGCCCATCGCAAGGCTGGCCGCTGCCCAGGCGGCCCTGGGCATAAAAGCCAAGGATAACGCCTGAACGTCGACCCGCTTAGGGTTCAAATCTCCCTCTCTGGCATGCCTAAATCCTTTGTAAAAACATGGATATTGGCCTGTGCTTTAATTTTCAAATACCCTAGATTACTATTCATAAATGTTCCCGGGGGGGGCTTAATGTTACGAAGATAATTTCACCGAACTGTTGTTGCCGTTGTTCGTAATATGGTGATGGATTTCAGTCATGGGGTGATCAGAAAGATTTGATAGGACAAACCACCAGCATTCATCCGTTAAAAGATGATCAGGATCAGTCAAACAGCCACGTAAAGAAGCGTGAACTCCTGTTGTTGTTCTCTTTGGTGGTGCTCATCCTGATGTCTTCGTGGGGGGTTCTTTCTCATATTAAAAGCGCCATAAAGACGGATATCGGAAAAACACTGAAATCTTCGCTGGAAACGTCCCATGTCAGCATTAGAAATCAATTCGACCGACAAAAAAAATCCGTAAAAGTTTGGGCAAAAAGCGAGCAAATCCGTGCAGCCGTTCTCGAGCTTCAAAAGTTGCCCGTACAATCTGGTGCGCTGATCAATAGCCAGGCCCAAGGAAATTTACGGGACTGGATTTCATCCTTGATCAGAACGGTTGGTTTTCGTGGCTTTTTTGTCATTGGCAAAGACAACATCAACCTTGCGTCTTCGCGCAACATCAATGTCGGTTTTCCCAGCATCATTGATGAAAAATTGCTGAACAGAGTCTGGCGCGGCGAGACGATCATCAGTGTGCCCCAGCAATCGGATGTTCCCCTTATTGATGTACGGGGCAAGATAGTTTCTGGCCTGGCAACCATGTTTGTGGCCACCCCTGTTGAGGATCAGAACGGTAAAATCATTGCCATTCTTACTTTCCAGCTCGATCCTGATGAAAGTTTCTCGCCCGTTTTTGAAAGAAGCCGTTTTGGGGATACGGGCGAAAGCTATGCGTTTAACAAGCAGGGATTTTTGATCAGCGATAGCCATTTTAATGACAGCCTCAGGGAAATGGGACTGATTTCAGGTGAACATTCTGATTTGATTGTTCAGTTGCGTGATCCCATGGTTGATTTGACACTTGGTGGCAAATCCCCTTTACCGCTGGACAGGCAACCCCTGACACGCCTGGCTAAAAGCGCCACGGCAGGAAATGCTGGCTCGTATGTGGACGGCTACAGGGATTATCGGGGTGTGCCGGTTGTCGGGGCTTGGCTTTGGGACGATGAACTGGGCTTTGGATTTGCCAGCGAGATTGATTTCAGCGAAGCCTTTGCCTCATTCCATCAGATACGTCTTGTTATTATTATTTTCTCGATTCTGTCCATTATCACTCTGGTCGGCCTGGCCCTGGTTTTTTTTCGCGGCCGCAAGGATATTGCCGAGCATGTAAAACAACTTGATTTTCAGAAATTTGCTCTTGATGAGCACGCCATTGTCAGCATTGCCAATGCTCGGGGGGCAATCACCTATGCCAATAAGAAATTTTGTGACGTTAGCGGTTACACCCTTGAGGAGCTGATTGGTCAAAACCATCGTATTGTCAAATCGGACATTCACCCACCGGAATTCTATCAAGACATCTGGAAGACGATTTCCCGGGGCGAAGTGTGGCAAGGGGAAATTCAGAATAAAGATAAAAACGGTAAGGGTTATTGGGTCATGACCACCATCGTTCCTTTCCTCAATGAAAGGGGAAAGGCGTTTCAGTATATTTCCATTCGCACCGATATTACCGAACGCAAAGAGGCCGAAATTGAAACCATGGCCGCCAACCGTGCCAAGTCAGACCTGATGGCCAATATGAGCCACGAACTGCGCACCCCCCTCAATGCCATTATTGGTTTTTCAAGTTCAATGAAGCAGCAAATTTTTGGCCCTATCGCAAATGAAAAATATGAAGAATACCTGAATGATATTTATCATTCAGGCGAACATCTGCTGGAACTGATTAATGATATCCTTGATGTGTCGGCTATTGAGGCCGGTGCATTGGAACTGGATGAAGAGAACGTCAGTTTAATTCAAATCGTCGATTCGACAATGCGTATCATCAAGCCACGAGCCGATGCCGGTCAGGTAGTCATATACTCTTCAATAAGCCCGGACATGCCCCTGATATATATTGACCAGCGCAGGATAAAACAGGTTTTACTTAATCTTTTGAGCAACGCCGTCAAGTTTACCCCCGAAGCAGGCGAGGTCACTTTGAGTGCATGGGTAAATGTAAACGGCTCACTTGCCGTCAGTGTTGCCGATACAGGTATTGGCATGGATGAAGAAGAAATCACCAAGGCCCTTAGCACATTTGGGCAGGTGGATAGTGGACTTGACCGCAAACACGAAGGTACCGGCTTGGGGTTGCCATTGACCAAGGGCCTGATGGAACGCCACGGCGGAAGCCTCGAGATCAAAAGTAAAAAAGATCATGGCACACTGATAACCGTGACTTTTCCAAAACAACGTGTTGGCCTGGATTAAGTGAGCACGTTTCAGTCGCGGCGCACAAAAATCGTCCATTCCTGCAATGGGTAATCGTCGACTAATGCGATATTGTCAGAAAGCTCCGAGCAGAAATCCATGAAATCACTGGCATCGGCGTAATACAGTCCTTCGCCCTGATCGGGGTGTCTTATATCCAGCATGTTGAAGGCAAGGCCCTTATTGGTCATTGGCCACAAGGCCTTCAGGCTGGATTTGACGTAGGCGTTCCAAGGTTCATCATCAACGAGAAGTTTAAGATTGTAAGTACCTGAAACAAAAGTAAAGTCGGCCGCCTGATCAATCTTCGTTGCCTCTGTAAACGTCGCTCGGGGGTCGTGGATTCGTTGCCAGGCGGCATGGATCATTTCTTCGGAAATGTCATATCCGGTGTAGGTCATTTGCGATAATGCGGACCAATCACTGAGGAAGTCGAACATGGCGCCGTAGCCACAGCCAAAATCGCAGATGCTGACGGGTTGCGGTTTTTGAATATCACCAAGAATGCCGGCCAGGATTTCAAAGCGCAGTTGCTGGCCTTCGCTGTTTTTCCATAATACACCGGCAGGGGTTTCGCCGAAACTTCTGACCCGGCGCGAAAACACTTCGGCGATGTCCTTTAGGAATGGTGGCTGTCCCCAGTTACGGAAAAATTTCATGGATTGGATTTAAATTCGGCCCAGTTCGGTTTTGTCGGGTGCAGATGCGTTCCCTCAGCACTTAAGGCTTCGCCACTTTCCATGATGCTCTCGAATTGCTCAAGGCGAACCATTGCCAGCCCTTGATCACCCAATCCGGAACGCATTTCACCGGCTTGCTTGTCTCCCAGCATGAGTGGCGTTCCGGGGGAAGGAAGGGGCCCATCGACGTGAACCGGCATCAGGCGTTTTTTGACCAAGCCCCGATAATGAGTGCGGGCGGTCAATTCCTGGCCCATGTAGCAACCCTTGTCCCAGTCGACTCCATTAAGTTCGTTAAAGCCGTTTTCAAGCAAGATGGCCTTATCGACAATCATATCGCGGCTGCCGTCAGGCAGGCCAAGATGTAACCGTGCCGTTTCATATTCATCAAGGGAACCGGCGGGGAAACCGGCTTTGTCAAGTGATGCCTGGGCTTCGCTTTGCGGGATAACGGCGCGACCACCGATCGCCGCAAGACGGGGGTCGATAAAGACAACGCCACCAAGAAAATCTTTGGCCAACCCTTCCCGGACATCCAGTTCAAGGGCATCGGCGACGTCGTCACCGATAAGGGCGGCAACGCAAAAATCCTCGCTGCGATCGATCAAATCCACTTTAGAACGCAGTTTGTACATGGTCAGCTTGCGCTTCAAATCATCCAATCTGTCGGCTTCGCAGTCGATCAACAGGCCACCATCAATCTGGAAGATGAAAAAATCGTGCAGAAATTTCCCCTGCGGGCTCAGCAATGCCGAATATAGTGCGCGATCCGGGCTTACTCTGGTGACGTCGTTGGAAACCAGGCCTTGCAGGAAGTCAGTGGCGTCGTCCCCCGACACGCCCAAAAGGCCACGGTTTTGCAGTAATATATGAGAACAGATTGACATGATTTTCCCGATGCTTCCCTGGATTGCAATTCAAGACATAGATTTGGTGTTTTTTTGCGCTCTTGGCAAGGGCTGAGCGCTTTGCAACTGCTGCCGTGGCACGTATAACAACGACTATGAGAATCCTGTTTATCACATCGACTCGTGTTGGTGACGCAATTCTGTCAACAGGCCTGCTCAACCATCTGATCGAAAAGCATCCCAAGGCCCGTATCACAGTAGCCTGCGGGGCAGCGGCGGCATCCTTGTTCGAGGCGGTTCCGGGGCTGGAAAAAATCATCGTTTTGGACAAGATGCTCTTCTCTTTGCATTGGCTAAGACTATGGGCACTTTGCATGGGGCGAATTTGGGACGCTGTTGTCGACCTTCGTAATTCATCGATGTATTACGTTTTACCTGCCCGTAAGCGTTGGCGCATTGGGCGTACCCAGGCGGGGCAGCACCGAATCAAGCAGTTGGCGTCTATTTTTGATCTGGCTGAACAGCCACCTTCACCAAAGTTGTGGTTATCGGATGCCATCAAGCTCAGGGCGAAAAACATGATTGGTGAGGGTGCGCCCATAATAGCCGTTGGGCCGACGGCCAACTGGCGGGCGAAGACGTGGCGGGCTGAACATTTTGTCGATCTGATCGAGCGCCTGACGGCTTCTGATGGAATTATACCCGGTGGGCGGGTTGCGATCTTTGGGCGCGACGATGAACGGCCTGGCGCGCTTAGTTTGATTGATGCCGTGCCGCGCGAGCGGCGAATCGATTTGGTTGGCCATCTGGATTTGCTGGAAGCCTTTGCGTGCCTGAAATGTTGTGATTTCTACGTTGGCAATGATTCAGGGTTAATGCATCTTGCTGCGGTTTCGGGAATCCCGACTTTGGGTCTTTTCGGACCCAGCCCAAAAGAACTGTATGCCCCGTGGGGGGAGTTTTGCGACGCGGTATCGACCCGTATCCCTTACGAGGAGATTTTCCCTGAAAACTTCGATCACCGGGGGTCAGATACCCTGATGGACAGTCTAAGCGTCGAGTCTGCAGAACAGGCAGCCCGGGAATTGTGGAACCGCAAGCAGGAAGTCGGATCATGAACACAAGACCCGCGACAGCAGAAAATCTTTCTGTTCTTCTTGTCGTTCATAACGAGGAAGCATGTCTTGATGATTGTCTCAAGCGGTTGTCCTTTGCGGGCGAGTTGGTGGTTGTCCTCGACAAGTGCACTGACGGTTCAAAGGAAATAGCCTGCCGCTATACGGACAGAATTCTGGAAGGCGCCTGGGAGCTTGAAGGTGAGCGCCGCAATGCCGGTATCGAATTTTGCCGGGGCGCGTGGATTCTGGAAGTCGATGCCGATGAATGGGTTAGCGCCGAACTGGCTACCGAAATTTGCGCGACCATTGATTTAGGTAACGGCGATATCTTTAATATTCCCGTTCATAATTACGTTGGCGGACGCTGGATCCGTTATGGTTGGGGTGGAAATTTTGGCAAGAACGGCTATCCGGGCCTTTTTAGAAAAGGCGTCAAGTCTTGGGGAAACGAACGCGTCCATCCGCATTTGACGGTCACGGGTTCACAAGGGCCTGTGCTGACCAATCCTCTGGTTCACCATATTGATAAAAATATTTCCGACATGATCCGCCGTTTTGATCGCTACACAACAGCCCGGGCCAAAGATCTGGCGGAGCGGGGTGAAATGGGCTCGGTTGTTAACATGGTACGGAAAATTTTCTCACGTTTCTGGAAATGCTACGTGGCTCGCAAAGGTTACCGGGAAAACGGCTATGGCATCGTCATTGGCATCCTGGCGGCGATCTACCCACTGGTTTCGTTGCTCAAAGCGACGCTTGAAGAAGCAGAGAATACCAGATCATGAGCGATGTCTCCTTAAGCGCCCTGATCTCTGTCCATAATGAAGAAGCCCAGCTTGCCGATTGCCTGGAGCGCCTTTCCTTCGCTGATGAAATCGTCGTCGTCCTGGACAAGTGCAGCGATGGATCACAAGCTATAGCCGAAAAATTCACCGATCAAATTCATCATGGATCCTGGACCCTTGAAGGGCAACGGCGTAACGCTGCGATCAGTTTCTGTCATGGTCGCTGGGTGTTTGAAATTGATGCCGATGAGCGGGTACCTGAAGACCTGGCCGATGAAATTCGCCGTACCATTGATACTTCATCTTACGGATGGCACGAAATTCTCGTTGATAATTACATCGGCAAGCGGCTGGTGCGCTGGGGTTGGGGGGCGTCATTTGGTAAGGCCGCCTATCCGGGGTTGTTTCGTAAAGACGTCAAAGTGTGGGGCGCCCAACGGGTTCATCCGTCGCTTGCGTGGTCAGGCAAAAAAGGACCGATGCTGACGGGGCGTCTCGAGCATTATGTAGATCAAAATATTTCGGACATGATTAAAAGGCTGGATAATTATTCGAGCGCCAGGGCCCGGGATTTGCGCGACGCGGGAGAGACCTGGGGTTCTACGGCAAACAACGTGCGCCGCCTGTTTTCACGGTTTTTCAAATGCTATGTTCTGCGAAAAGGCTACCGGGAAGGCGGCTATGGGTTGTTAATTGCGCTTTTTGCCGGGCTTTATCCCTTGCTCTCTCATCTTAAGGCGAAACTGGAGGACAACTGAGTGTCACGCATTGTGTTTGCCGATGACGGCATTGAATTTGATGGCAAGACACCCGAAAACGGCCCCTTGGGCGGGGTTGAATCTTCCGTCGTCAACCTGATGGAAGAATTGGCAGGGCGCGGCCACGAAGTTCTGGTCCGCAATATGTGCGCCGCCCCGCTGGTCCATAAGGGGGTCGACTGGGCCCCGATCCATAGTGACAGGCCCTATGGGAATATGCCCGAACAGGCAGATTTGTATATCGCCAACCGTGGCGACAAGTTGATCGACCTGATGCCGAAGGCCGGGCGCAGTGTCTTCTGGATTCATAATCCGGCAAGTTTTCTTCTTAAATGGCGCTACCTCAAGAAGCTGTGGAAAGTGCGTCCAGCGATTATCTTTATTGGTGATTATCACGCCACAACGTATCCCAGATGGGCCCCGGCAGGTGAGCGCATTGTCATCCCTTATGGTATTCCTGATCTTTTCAGGGATGCCGAGCCGGGCACACAAATTCCAGGGCCGCGCGCTGTCTTCACTTCAAACCCGCTGCGTTCCCTGGACTGGTTGCTTGAACAATGGCAACACCATATCCAGCCGAAAGTTCCCGGCGCCGAATTGCATGTTTTCTCGGGCGCGGCGACATACGGCGCGGTTGGCGCAGGAAAGGCCAAGGCTATGGACAAGGTGCTTGAGCAAGCCCGCGCCCTTGAAGACAAAGGTGTTGTCCTGCGTGGCCCTGTCGCCAAGGCGCAACTGGTTGAAGAATTTCGTCAGGCCCGTGTACTGCTCTACCGGGGCGACATCAACGAAACTTTCTGTCTTGCCGTCGGTGAGGCGCAGGCCATGGGTGTTCCGGGTGTCGTTGAAAACCTTGGTTCGGTATCAGAAAGGGTGATTGACGGGAAAACCGGATATGTCGCTGATAGTGAAATCGGCTTTACATCATCGGCGGTAAGCTTGCTCAATGATGATGATTTGTGGCAAACACAGCATCAGGCAGCACTGCAAAGCCAACGCAGGTGGGGTTGGCCAGAAGCAGCAATGGAATTTGAAAAATTAATAGCCCAGGTTTGAAGGTCGGAAAATAGAATATGCGTGTATTACAAGTCATGGCGGGCGCCGAATATGGTGGCGCGGAAGCGTTTTTCACCCGTTTGGTGTTGGCGCTCAGGCGCGCTGGTCTCCATCAACGGGTCGTCATCAGGAAGAACGAAGCCCGCGCTTCGACCCTTCGCGAAGGCGGCATCGAGCCGGTTGAATTACGCTTCGGCGGCCCCCTCGATATCTGGACCCGCATGGGCCTGAAACGCGAGATTGATTCTTTTTATCCACATGTGGTTTTGACCTGGATGAACCGGGCGACATCTATGTGTCCACGCGGGGACTTTGTTCACGTCGCTCGTTTGGGCGGCTATTACGATTTGAAATATTACAGCAAGTGCGATCATCTGGTCGGCAATACCGAAGACATCGCTGACTATCTGACCGGCAAGGGCTGGCCCGCGGAACGCGCGCACTACCTGCCAAATTTTGTCAGTGCCGAAACGGCGGCACCCCTAGACCGCAAAGATTTCTATACCCCCAATGACGCAACGCTGTTGCTGGCCATGGGACGGTTGCACGAAAACAAGGCTTTCGATGTGCTGCTCGACGCCTTGTCCCGTATCCCCAATGCTTACCTTTGGCTTGCCGGGGAAGGGCCCAAACGGGCCGAACTGGAAGCACAGGCGGAAAAAATTGGCGTCAAACCAAGGGTTCGTTTCCTCGGCTGGCGTGACGATATAGCGGCTCTTTTGGCGTCGTGTGATGTTTTCGTCTGCCCGTCGCGACACGAACCTTTGGGCAATGTGGTTGTTGAGGCCTGGGCCCAATCAAAACCCGTCGTTGCCGCCGATAGCCTCGGCCCCGGCGTTTTGATCAAACAAGACGAAAACGGGGTTCTCGTGCCCATTGATGACAGCAAATCACTGGCCTACGCCATTAGTCAGGTGTTGGTCGATGAAAATCTGCGTTCAGGCATAGCCCGGCACGGTCGAACAACCTACGAAGAACGCTTTACCGAAGAGGCGGTCGTCGCCCAGTACCTGAATTTCTTTGAAAGTATTGTGGACAAGGAATAGCAGTCGCCATGTGCGGAATAGCAGGGCTCATGATGGGGGGCGGAGCATCGCCGGACAGTGATGTTCTTGATCGGTTGTCTGGCGCCCTCGCCCACCGGGGCCCCGATGGCCACGGGTGTCATCTGTCGGGCGCCGTCGGCATGGTACAGACGCGTCTTGCCATTATCGACCTGCTAACGGGCGATCAACCCCTGTATGCACCGGGACGGGGCGATGAGGCGAAGGCCGCCCTTGTCGCCAACGGCGAAATTTACAATTACATCGAACTTAAAGAGCAAATGCCCGGTACAGCCTTTGCCACCGGGTCAGACTGTGAATTGCCTCTGCATCTTTATCTAGAACAGGGACAGGAATTTACCAAATCCCTGCGCGGCATGTACGCCCTTGCTGTTCACGATTTGGTGGCCGACCGTCTGGTTTTGGCCCGCGACCCATTTGGCATCAAGCCTTTGTATTATTGTGAAATGGCTAACGGGTTTGCCTTTGCCTCCGAACCCCAGGCTCTCATTGCAGCCGGTCTGGTGACAGCCGCCCTAAACCCGCGGCAGCGTGATGCCTTGCTGCAATTGCAATTCACCTGCGGACGGGAAACCGCCTTTGAAAGCATATCCCGGGTTCTTCCTGGGGAGACGCTTGTCGTCGAGGATGGCAAGATTATCGACAGAATCCAGCATCGTGCCTTGCCCGGGGGGGCGCGCACGCAGGTTGATGAGGCACAGGCCTTAAACAATCTTGATGCGGCCTTGAACGACAGTGTCGGGGTTCATCAACGTTCTGACGTTCCTTACGGCATGTTCTTTTCAGGGGGTGTCGACAGTTCCGTCTTGCTGGCGATGATGACGCGCTTGAACGAGCGGCCCGTGCGGGCCCTGACGGCAGGATTTTCCGGCACCGCTGTTCATGATGAGCGTGACCATGCCCGCAGCGTCGCCGCCGCGGTTGGCGCCGATCATATGGAGGTTGAGTTCTCCGAAGACGATTTCTGGAACCTGCTTCCCGCCATTTCCGCCGCCATCGATGATCCGACCGCCGATTATGCAGTCCTGCCCACCTATAAGCTGGCTGCCCGGGCTCGTGCCGAGGGTTTGAAGGTTGTCCTTTCGGGCGAGGGCGGTGATGAATTGTTTGCCGGTTATGGTCGCTACCGCCATGCGGCCCGGCCATGGCCGCTGACCAAAAAAATGCGCCGAAAAGGAATTTTGCAAGACCTTGGGGTGTTGCGCGAGCAACCGGCCAACTGGCGTGAGGGTATTGCTGCGGCCGAGCGGCAAGAATCCCAACCAGGAAGGTCGGCTCTTCAGGTTGCCCAGGCCGTCGATTGCGCCGACTGGTTGCCTGCTGACCTGTTGACCAAGCTGGATCGCTGTCTGATGGCTCACGGTGTCGAGGGCCGGGTGCCCTTTCTTGATCCAGCCATCGCCGAAGTCGCCTATTTATTGCCTGATCGCCTGAAAGTCAGCCAGGGAAAAGGCAAATGGCTGTTGCGGCGCTGGCTGGATAATGCCCTGCCTGTTGCCAAGGCTTTTGAAAGCAAGCGGGGCTTCACGGTTCCGGTTGGTCAGTGGATTGAAAAGCGGTCCGGGCAACTGGGGGCGCTTGTTGCGGCACAGCCTGGGATTGCCGAAATTTGCCGTCCCGGCGCCGTCGAAGCCCTGTTCTCGGCTGGTGGCAAGCGTCAGGGCAAGGCGCAGTGGACACTACTGTTTTATGCCTTGTGGCATCGCACCCACATTTTGGGGCTGCCAACCCAGGGTGATGTCTTCGATAGCCTCTCTTGTTAAAATTTATCCACAAACAATAGCCGAAAAATCGTCATTCTGTCAGGTAGCCTTAAGCGAGCGGAGTCAGAATTTGTTTTAAGGAATCAAGTGAGTGATAGTCTGATCCAAAGGGCAAATGAATGACAATTTTGTATGTAATTATCGGAGCGCTTGTCGCTCTCTCACTGGGGCTTTCCCTTTTTTTGCGGGTGTTGAATTCAAAGAAACTGGAACAGGAAAAGCAAAGGCGCAAGTTTGAAGCCATGCAGGTAGTTGCAGAGGCCCAGAGCACAACCGAACAGTCGTTTATTCCTAACGGTTACGGTGCCGAATAATCAAACTTAACTTGGCGCTTTTTAGGCAGCTGAAGTTCCCTTATAACGAAGAGCATGGATACGCTCGACAGCATCACCATTGCTCGCCCCGATGACTGGCATGTGCATTTGCGTGACGGCGCGGTGCTTGACGCCGTCGCCGGACTGACGGCCAGATCGTTCGCCCGCGCCATCGTCATGCCGAATCTGGCACCGCCGGTGACGACCATTGATGATGCATTGCGCTACCGGGATCATATTTGCACCGCTGTTGGCGAAAGTGCTGCCTTCACCCCTCTGATGACATGCTACCTGACAGATGAGGCAGATGCGGACGAAATCCGGCGTGGCTTTGAGGAAGGGGTGTTCAGCGCCGTCAAATTGTACCCGGCCGGTGCGACAACCAATTCGGCATTGGGCGTTACCGACATGAACAGGGTTTCGGGTGTTCTTGAGGCCATGCAGGATATCGGTATGCCGCTTTTGGTTCATGGCGAAGTCACCGACCCTGACATTGATATTTTTGACCGGGAGGCCGTCTATATTGAGCGGGTTCTGAGCCCGATGCTGAACGATTTTCCGGCCCTGAAAGTGGTTTTCGAGCATATCACCACGTCTCAGGCCGTGGCTTTCGTGCGCGCCCAGGGGCCGCGCTTGGGTGCGACAATCACGGCCCATCATCTGTTGATTGACCGTAACGACATGTTCAAGGGTGGCATCCGCCCGCATCTGTACTGTTTGCCGATTGCCAAGCGCAAAGGCCACCGTCTGGCCTTGCTGGAAGCCGCAACATCAGGCGAGGCAAGTTTTTTCCTGGGTACTGACAGCGCCCCCCACGCCATAAATTTAAAGGAGGCCGCCTGCGGCTGTGCCGGTGTCTTCAGCGCCCCTGCGGCACTGGAACTGTACGCCCATGCTTTCGATCAGGCAGACGCCATGGATAAGCTGGAGGCCTTCGCTTCCCTCAATGGCCCGGCCTTCTACGGGTTGCCGGTGAACGAGGATACGGTGTCACTGGTCCGCGAGGACTGGCAAATTCCGGTCGCTGTCCACACGGCGGGAGATGCCGACATCCTGTCCTTTATGGCAGGGGAGACAGTGTCCTGGAAAATAAGGAGAAGTGCGTGAGCAAGATCATTGAAACCATTGAACTGATCACTCCCAGTCCGGGCACTTCGCGGCAGTTAAAAGTCCACCACTACGGCACGCCGGGGGCGGGGCCAAAGGCCTATTTTCAGGCCGCCCTGCATTCTGATGAATATCCGGGTCTGCTGGTCGCCAATCATCTGATTGCCTTGCTTGACGAAGCTGATGCCGAAGGGGCCATAGAAGGCGAAATCATTGTTGTGCCGGTGGCAAACCCAATCGGTCTTGGTCAGCAATTGAACGGCCAGCATGTGGGGCGCTACGAATTTTCCGGCGGTGGTAATTTCAACCGTTCCTGGCCTGATTTAAGTGAGCCCGTGTACGGCGCGGTGCAGGGAAAACTGGGTGCAGACGAGAAGGCAAATATTGCCGTGATCCGCGAAGCGTTACAAAAGGAAGTGGCGGCGATGAACGTGGTCACCGAATTTGATGGTTTACGCAAAGCCTTGATGGGGCTATCGATCACCGCCGATATGGTGTTTGACCTGCATTGCGACAATGAGGCGTTGATGCATTTGTATTCGTCGGTTCGTCATACTGACCTGGTCGCCGAGCTGGCCCGTGATATCGCCGCTCCCGTCTCGTTACTGGAAATGGATCCGGGCGGTGGTCCCTTTGATGAAGCCAACGCCGGGGTCTGGTGGCGGCTTGCCGAAAAAGCAGGCGAGGGGGTCCCCATCCCGGCGGCTTGCTTCGCCGTCACCGTTGAGCTTCGCGGTCGTAATGATGTTTTTGATGATATGGCCCGCAATGACGCAAGGGGGCTTTTCCGGTTCCTGCAACGGCGCGGTGTTATCGCCGGTGATCCGGGACCATTACCCAAGGCCGTGGGCGAACTGACGCCGCTTGAAGGAACCGACGTCATCCGCTCCCCCGGTTCCGGTATCGTTGCTTACAAAAAGGATCTTGGAGACACTGTCGAAGCGGGCGAAGTCATCGGCGAGTTGATCGATCTTATGGCCGACGACCCCGGCAATGCCCGCACCCCGATCACCAGCAAGGCAAGCGGCCTGTTCTTTACCCGCATGAACGAAAAACTGGTCCGTCAGGGGGCCGAAATCTGCAAGGTCGCGGGCAAGGAACCACTTGAACACCGGAAAGCGGGCGGTTTGCTGGAGTCCTAGAGCCGATCACACTTAAACGGAATTATTACTTGATTCAGTTGAGGTGTGTAAATCGGCTCGCTGTTTAAAAAATCGATCAGTTTTTCACGTTTCGTTCGAACACAACGTGTTCAAACTAAACGTGAACTGATCTAGTGCATGGACGCGGTTATCGTTGCCTCTTGGACCTGATCGATATCGCGCTGGCGCAGATGGGCGCTCCAGCGGTGTTCGACCTTCCTGAAAACATACAAGATGCCGTAGGTGACGCACAGGTAGAGCAGCCCGGCGGTGATGTAGATTTCGTAAATATCGAAGGTCCGCGCGGCGATCACCCGGGCAATACCGGTCAAGTCCATCAGGGTGATGATGGAGACCAGTGAGGTCGCCTGAAACAGGAACACCACTTCATTTGAATAGGCCTGCAGGGACAGCCTGAAAGCCTTGGGCAGGATGATACGGCGATACAGCAGGACACCGTGCATTCCGCACGCCTTCGCCGCTTCAACCTCGCCTCCTGGCACAGCGCGAATGGCGCCGCGCAAAATTTCCGCCGTGTACCCGGCCGTGTTAAGGGATAGCGAAAGGATGGCGCAGAAATAGGCCTCACGGAAGAATACCCAAAGGCCAAGGCTTTCCAACTGGTCGCGGAACTGCCCCGATCCGTAATAAATCAGGAACAGTTGCACCAAAAGCGGGGTGCCGCGGAAGAACAGGATGTAGCCGTAGGCGGGCATCCATAAAAGCGGGTATTTCGAGACCCGCATCAAGCCCAGCGGCACCGCCGCTGCAAGACCGATAAACAGGCTCAGCAGGGTCAACTGGATGGTCAGTCCCATGCCGCCGATCATGGCAGGAAGGCTATCGATGATGATTTGAAAATCCATGGCCTATCCTCTCCTGACGCCGCGGTTGGCCCAGGCTTCCATGCGTTGCTGGGCGAACATGGATATCAGGGTAATGGCCAGGTAGATCATCGCCGCGGCGAAGAAGAAGGTGAACGGCAGTTTTGTCGAACGGGCCGCCATGTCTGTTTTGCGCAATAATTCAGGCAACTGGATCACCGATATCAGGGACGTCGCCTTGAGCAGCACCATCCACACATTGCCAAGGCCGGGCAGGGCGAAGCGCCAGACCTGTGGCAGCAACACCCGGACCACCACCTGCTTACGTGACATGCCAAAGGCGTGGGCCGCTTCGATCTGGCCTTTTGGTACGGCTAAAATAGCGCCGCGCAGGACTTCGGTGGCGAAAGCGCCGTAGATGACGCCAATGGTGATCACACCGGCAATGAAGGGGTTAATGTCGACGATAATATCGTAGCCAAAGCCCTCCAACGTGTTCTGTATCAGGGTCGGGGTGCCGTAATAGATAAGCAGGATCAAAAGCAGTTCGGGAACGCCGCGGATGACGGTGGTGTAGGTCCCCGCAGCACCACGCGCCACCGGTGATTTTGACAGCTTGCCCCATGCCCCCAACATGCCCATGACGAAGGCCACACACAGGGCCAGGACGCCGACGCTAAGCGTCATCTGCAGTCCGTCCCATAATGTCCATCCATAGCCTTTAAGGTCGAGCACGGTTTTTCAGGTTTCCTCGTTTAAAACGCAATCACGCCCGCGAGATGTCCCGCGAGCGTGATCGTTTCAGTTTTAAGTTCTGCAACGTTTAAGGCTTATTTGCCGTAAACGTCGAAGTCGAAGTATTTGGCATTGATTTTTTTGTAAGTGCCATCGGCCAGAATTTTCTTGATAGCGGCGTTGATAGCGGTACGCAACTTGTCCTCGCCTTTACGCACGGCGATACCGGCACCATCACCGAACCATTTGGGATCGTTGAAGCCTGGGCCGATCAGCTCAAAGCCTTTACCGGCATCGGTCTGAATAAAGCCTTCATCCACGGCTACCGAATCGGCAATGCCGGTATCGAGGCGTCCGGAAGCCAGATCTAGGTAGACTTCGTCCTGTGTCGCGTAGGATTTGATGTCGGCAACATCGCCGAAGTTATCGCGGGCGAAGTTTTCATGAATGGTGGCGCGCTGCACACCAATGGTTTTGCCCTTCAGGCCAGACTTGGTAATGGTGATACCTGCGCCCTTTTTGGCGAAGAACTTGGCTGGCGTTGAATAGTACATGTCGGAAAAATCGACTTTTTCCTTACGTTCCGCGGTGATCGACATGGACGCCAGAATGGTGTCGAATTTCTTGGCCAGCAGGCCGGGGATAATACCGTCCCAGTCCTGAATAACCCATGTGCATTCAAATTTGGCGGCCTCGCAGATGGCATTACCGATATCGACATCAAAGCCGACCAGTTTGCCGTCAGCATCGACATTATTAAATGGCGGGTAAGCGCCTTCGGTGCCCATGCGGACCTTCATGCCGGCATCGGCGTGAGAGAAAGCAAGACCGGTAAAGGCGATACCGACAAAGGCGGCAATGAGTTTGTTGATCATAATATCCTCCCTGGATTTTTTTGGTTGTCGTGGGCGAAAGTTTACGGCAGCAAAAGCCGCAGAGTCACGTCTTTAAGTTATTACAAGTTGCTCGACAGGAACTGGCGGAAACGTTCGCTCGCGGGATTGGCAAACATTTCCTGAGGCTTGCCCTGTTCTTCGATCCGGCCTTCGTGCAGGAAAACCGATTGCGTAGAGACCTCGCGGGCGAAGCCGACTTCATGGGTGACGACGATCATCGTCGCGCCCTCTTCGGCAAGGTCGCGGATCACCTTCAGCACCTCGCCGACCAATTCCGGGTCAAGCGACGACGTTGGTTCATCAAACAGCATGACATCGGGCTCCATGGCCAGGGCCCGGGCAATGGCGGCGCGCTGTTGCTGGCCACCCGATGTGTGTGACGGGTAGTAATCGCGGCGCTCAAACATGCCAACCTTGTGCAGGATCGCATCGGCCCGCTCAATGGCCTCGGCCTTTGGCACTTTCAGGACGTGAACCGGCGCTTCGATGACGTTTTCCAGTACCGTCATGTGGGACCACAGATTGAAGTTTTGGAAAACCATGCCCAGCTTGGTTCTGATCCGCGCCACTTGTTTCTGGTCGGCGGGTTCGGGTTGG